>NZ_JYDF01000039.1:0-90519 GCF_003263525.1 Rahnella sp. NRRL B-41462
CGCAGGGGAGGGAGCAAACAGATCAAATCGCCCATCCGCCCGCATAAAACACCACTAACGCTACGGCGATAATCACCGTGCCGATGTTCAGTTTTCGCCATTCGCCGGAGAAGATGCGTCCAATCACCAGTGCGCTGAAACCGAGCATAATACCGGTGACGATGTTACAGGTCAGAACGATAAATACTGCGCACAGTAACCCTGACATCGCATCCACGAAATCATTGAAATCCAGTTTGGTGACATTGCTGAGCATCAGCAAACCCACGTACATCAGCGCGGGTGCGGTGGCGTAAGCCGGTACCAGATAAGACAGCGGAGAGAGGAACAGCATCAGCAGGAACAGCACACCGACGACGGTAGCCGTCAGACCGGTTTTGCCGCCCGCCGCCGTACCGGCTGCCGATTCGATATAAACCGCTGCCGGAGATGCGCCAACCAGGGAGGCAAAAATACTGCTCACGGAGTCAGCCGTCAGGGCTTTACCGCCGCTGATGATCTGGCCGTTTTCATCCAGTAAGTTTGCCTGTCCGGCGACAGCGCGGATGGTGCCGGTGGCATCAAACACCGCTGTCATCACCAGTGCCAGCACGCTGGGCAATACCGCAGCTTTCAGTGCACCCAGAATATCGAGATCGAAAATCACCGATTTACCGTCAGCCCCCGCCAGAGAAGGCATGGCGAATAAACCCTGATATTTCACTGTTGGATCGAAGATCAGGCCGATAATGGAAATCGCGATAATCACCAGCAAGATGCCGCCCGGAACGCGCAGTTTCTCCAGGCCAAAAATCACCGCCAGACCAAGCAACGTCATCACGACCGGGAATGAGGTAAATGCGCCGAGTGCCACCGGTAAGCCGTCCAGCGGGTTTTTCACCACCAGACCGACGCCATTGGCGGCGATCAGTAACAGGAACAGGCCGATACCAATACCGGTACCGTGCGCAACGCCGGTTGGCAGATTGCGCAAAATCCACGAACGGATGCCGGTCACCGAGATAATGGTGAACAACACGCCCATCAGAAATACCGCGCCGAGCGCCACCGGTACGCTGATGTGCTGGCCGAGAACCAGACTAAATGCGGTAAAAGCAGTCAGAGAAATGGCGCAACCAATCGCCAGCGGCAAATTCGCCCACAGCCCCATCAGCAGGGAGCCGAAACCGGCGACCAGACAGGTCGCGACAAACACTGCGGTTGGCGAGAAGCCCGCTTTGCCGAGCATCGAGGGCACGACAATCACCGAATAGACCATCGCCAGAAAGGTGGTTAAGCCAGCGATAACTTCCTGGCGGACGTTACTGCCACGCGCACTGATTTTGAAAAAAGCATCAAGCGGGCCTTTTGGCGCAACTGCGCGGCCAGCTTGAGGTTGTTGACTCGACATGGAAAATCCTCTGAATGTCTTTACTGATTAGCCGGCGTGGTCATTATGAAACCGTTTCTGCACGTTCACTTCCTTATTTGTCGCCTGAAATCGCCGAAAACGGCGTCAGAACGGCAAGGCAAACGTTTAACTCGCATCGCGTGTGGCAGGACAAAAAATTACGCAAACGATTATCCTGCCTTTAACCGCCGTACATCAACCGTGAATGACAACAATTTACCGTTGTCTGGTCAATAAAAACGCGGTTGTGGTGGAAATTTATCCGGTGGCAGAAAAAGAGACAAACAAGGAGGGGAAAGAAGGGAAATAAATAACAGGGTATTTATTGTGGTTTATCTTTTATAAGACGTTTATTACGTAAAACTCCGCCCGCAATGAACGCCTGAAAATATAAAAAATGGATAAGAAATTAACGCAAAATATTAAACGAACCGCCGTTTTCCAGCACTTTCTGATATGCCGGACGCGCTGTGACATTCGATAACCAGGCCTTCAGCAGAGGATATTTTCCCAGTCCGGCGCGGGCATTGATCGCCTCTATCGGGAAACTCATCTGAATATCTGCCGCGCTGAACTGTTGACCGGCGAAATAAGGATGTGTACTCAGATGCTGTTCCAGATAATCCATATGCGTATAAATCTGCTTATCCAGATAATTCTTCTGCACGCCCTGTCCTATGGCGCCGGCAATCGGACGGATGAGCCACGGCATCGGCGGTTTACCCAGACGGCTAAAAATCAGCTTCATCACCAGCAAAGGCATCAGAGAACCTTCAGCGTAGTGCATCCAGTAACGATACTGCTGATGCTCAGCAAACGCCGTGGGTTTCAGCGTGCCCGCCTCATCGTACACTTCCTGCAGGTATTCAATGATGGCGCCAGATTCCGCAAGGATCAGCCCGTTGTCTTCCAGCACCGGCGACTTGCCCAGAGGATGGACTTTTTTCAGCGATGGCGGCGCCAGCATGGTTCCTTTATCCCGCTGATAACATTTGATTTCGTAAGGGACGCCCAATTCTTCGAGCATCCATAAGATTCGCTGTGAACGGGAATTATCCAAATGATGCACAGTTAGCATAAAAGTCTTCTGTCCTTTTTCAATTAATTATTTGTTAACTATAGACAACACTTTCAAAGCGCGTATCAGATTCGCTTTATTAACCCTGACTTTCTTCAGGGTTAATTTATCAAAAATCTTTTTATTTGATTAAAATCACTTACGGATTAATCTTAATTATGCCAAAAAAATTATCGCAACTTCGTTCGCCTTTAATAAGGCTTAATGCCATTATCGCCGGATAACAAATTAACCCGTCGCTTTCGACTCTCTGTTGGTGGAGCCTCACATGTTTTCCAGTAATTACAACAATGTGCTTGTGATGTTTTCGTTCATTGTTGCAATGCTTGCCTCTTATACCGCGCTTGATATGGCAGGCCGGGTTGCCACCACAGAGGGAAAGGCTTCCCGACTTTGGTTAACAGGTGGCGCCATTGCAATGGGTATCGGCATCTGGTCGATGCATTTTATCGGCATGCTGGCCTTTAATGCTTCGATGCCAATGGGTTACGACCCTTTAATTACCCTGCTTTCTATGCTGATTGCCATCATTTCCTCAGCTTTTGCGCTGTGGCTGGTATGCCTTGAGGAGTTACCCACCGGGCGGTTACTTGCCGGTGCCTTGCTGATGGGCGGCGGTATTGCCGCGATGCATTACACGGGTATGGCGGCGATGCAGATGATGCCGCCCATTGTCTACGATTACCGTTGGGTCGCGTTATCCGTGGGAGTGGCGATTGTCGCCTCCGGCGCGGCGCTGTGGATGGCATTCAATCTGCGTCATCAGTCACCCAATGTCCGTCTGCTGCGCATCAGCGCTGCGGTGGTAATGGGCGCTGCCATTGTCGGTATGCATTACATTGGCATGGCTGCGGCACAATTCCCGATGGACAGCCACAGTATGGCGGCGTTCAGCGGCGTAGACAATAACTGGCTGGCACTGCTGGTGATTGTGGTCACGCTGGCGATTCTGGCGATCACCCTGATCATTTCTATCCTTGATGGCCGGATGCAGGCACGCACCTCGATTCTGGCATCTTCGCTGGCACAGGCGAACCGCGAGCTGACCCAACTGGCGCTGCACGACAATCTGACCCATTTGCCAAATCGTTTGTTGCTGGAAGACCGCCTGAGTCAGGCGTTTCAGAAAGCGTCACGTGGCGAATCACAGTTTGCGGTGCTGTTTTTCGATCTCGACGGATTCAAAGCCGTTAACGATGCCTTCGGCCACCACATCGGCGATCAGCTGTTAATTTCAGTCACCGAACGCCTGCAATCGCAGCTGAGGGCGACAGATACGCTGGCGCGGCTCGGCGGCGATGAGTTTGTACTGCTGGTTGAGATCACCGAACCCACCGATGCCTCGCAACTGGCCGATAAACTGGTGCATCTGATTGCGCGTCCGTTTTACGTTTCCCGCTACGAACTGCTGGTCTCTGCCAGCGTGGGGATCGCAGTGTATCCGGGCGATGGCGAGAATGAACGCGAGCTGATGCTCAATGCAGATGCCGCGATGTATCACACCAAAAATTCCGGCCGTAACGGTCACAGTTTCTTCCAGCCGTCGATGAATGCCAATGCCCAGAACCAGCTGCAAATGCTCAATGATTTGCGTCTGGCGGTTGCACACCATGAGCTGCGTTTGCACTATCAGCCGAAATTTATTGCGCCTTACGGGCCGGTGAGTGGCTTCGAAGCGCTGCTGCGCTGGGAGCGCGACGGTAACCTCCTCAGCCCGGATGTGTTTTTGCCGCTGGCGGAAAAAACCGGACTGATTATCCCGATTGGCGAATGGGTGCTCAATGAAGCCTGTCGCCAGTTGCGGGAATGGCATCTGGCCGGTCATACGCAATGGACGGTAGCGGTGAATCTTTCCACGCTGCAATTTGAGCAGGCGAATCTGGTCGAAATGGTGATTGAAACCATTGAACGCCATCAGATCCCGCCTGAAATGCTGACGCTGGAAGTGACAGAAACCACCGCGATGCGTAACCCGGATGCCAGCGTGGAAATTCTGGAGCGCCTGACACAGTACGGCGTAAAAGCCTCCATTGATGATTTCGGTACCGGCTATTCCAGCCTGCTCTATCTGAAACGTCTGCCGGCCAGTGAGCTGAAAATCGACGGTGCATTTATTAATGACCTGATTGCCGGTAGCGAAGACGCCAGTATCGTTTCTGCGATCATTGCCCTCGGCCAGACGCTGAACCTGAAAGTGGTGGCCGAAGGCGTTGAAACGATCCAACAGCAGGAATTTCTGACGCAACTGGGCTGCGACACCTTACAGGGTTATCTTCTGGGGCGTCCGATGACGCCACAGCAGATTGCCCAACACCCCGATACTGACTGGGAGTCGCAGATAACCCTCACAGATAAAGCCTGACGCTCCCGGCTCAGGCTGTCGCCGTGCGGAAAAACCGCACGGCGTTGCGTAGCTCAACACTTTGTTCCGTCAGGGATTGCGCCGCTGCCGCTGCCTGTTCCACCAGCGCGGCGTTCTGCTGCGTCACCCTGTCCATCTGGTCAACGGCAATCCCCACTTCGTGAATACCGGTGTGCTGCTCAGAACTTGCTGTCGAGATTTCTCTGACAATTTCAGCCACCTTATTCACCGAGCTGACAATCTCATTCATGGCTTTACTGGCGCGATCAGCCTGCAATGACCCTTCGGCAATTTTGCTGACGGTGCCCTGAATCAGATCTTTAATTTCTTTCGCCGCCTGCCCGCTTTTTTGCGCCAGCACCCGCACCTCACTCGCCACCACCGCAAACCCTTTACCCTGCGTACCGGCACGCGCCGCTTCCACGGCGGCGTTTAGCGCCAGCAGGTTGGTCTGGAAGGCAATGCCTTCAATCACGCTGATGATATTGATAATTTCATTCGAACTGCCGGAAACATCACGCATATGTGCCTGCATCCCCGTAACAATCACGCCGCCCTGAGACGCCGTTTTCGAGGTTTCCAGCGCCAGCTGGCTGGCCTGCCGGGCGTTCTCAGCGTTCTGGCTGACGGTCGCGGTCAGGTTTTGCATATTGGAACTGGTCTGCACCAGCGAGGCCGCCTGTTCTTCGGTGCGCTGTGATAAATCCACATTACCCTGTTCAATTTCACTGGCGGCATGATTGATGGATTCACTGCCTTCCATAATCTGATGAATAGTTTTATTCAGTTGCTGGTTCATGCCGTTCAGCGAAGCCAGCAAACTGCCGTCATCACCCGGTTTCAGCGTGATTTTTGCCGCCAGATTACCGGCAGCGATTTCACGCATAATAGAGGCGGCATAAGCCGGTTCACCGCCCAGTTGTTTCACCAGATGGTGCGCCAGCAGCAGTGCCATCGTCAGTGAAAGAATAAACGCCACGCCGACCAGCAGTAAAAACATCGCGCTGGCCGTGTGATAGCTGCTGCGCGCATCCGCTGCCGCCTGCTCACTGTTGGTCAGCTCGTTTTTGACCAGCGTCGCCAGATCCGCCATTAACTGTGTGCGATATTTCCGTGAGTTATCGCCACTGATTTTCGTGGCCTGCGCAATGTCGTTGCGTTCAACCGCCGCAATCACATCATTATTCGCCAGCGAAAACTGCTCAAAATTAGCGACGATTTGCTTAAACAGATCTGACTGACTGCCGCCGCTGTCCAGCTTCAGATACGCATTTTCCGCGTCTTTAAAAGTGGCAACCGCCTGAAGGATTTCGACCCGGTGGCCGTCGCGCGGCGCCCCCTCTGGCGAGGCGATATATTGCACCTGTTGCAGGCGTAATTCCGCCAGCGTGCCACGCATCACCAGCGGATACTGCACGCCGGGAAGCCGGTAGGCACGGTAGTTTTCAATCTGCTGATTACTGCTGTTGAGCAGCCAGGCTGACATCGCCGCCAGAATCAACAGCAGGCTCAGGACGAGTGCGAATGCACCCAGCAAACGGGCAAGTATGGAAAGGTTGGTGATCTTTTTCATCTGGGCACATCGGAAAGTCAGTGACAGGAAACACTCATAACGGCCGGAATGAAGGGAACTTTAGGGAAAATGAAACTATATTTCATTTTGTTAAGCGCTGTCTTTCGTAATGTAATTTTAGGGTTACCGGACGAATTTTTCATGTTACCGGCCCGCCTTAAAAACATGATCTGCCACGCGTTGCAAAGATTTGCTCTCTCATAAAGAGAGAGCACTCAGCGCGACTCACTTTGGCTCACTTCGGTTCAAAAGCGGGCCATAACGGAGTGACTGCCGACAACAGATTCGCCGTACCGGCCGCCACCGACATGTGTCGGAAATTGTCGCTGCCGTCCGCTGTCTTCGCAAATTTCACCACCGTTTCCAGCCCGGCTTCCTGACACAACACCGTGCCGCCAGCGATATCCCACAGCGTGGTGCGCCGTTGCAGATGGCCGTCGATAATGCCTTTTGCCGCAAACACCATGCCGACCGTGGTACAGCGATAACAATGTACTGACCAGTCAGCCGCGCGGATCCCCTGATAAAAGGCCGAGGCTTCGTCCAGCTTGTCGTCCGCACTGTCGCCCAGCGACACAATCTGTACATCTTCAAAACGATCATCGCGACGGAAGGGTTTGTCGTTGAGGAAAATCCCCTTTCCGGATTCTGCTGCAAACAGGTCGTTTAAAACCGGCAGTGCCACAATGCCGATCACCGGCTGTTTATTTTCCACCAGCCCGAGCGACACGCCCCACAGCGGCGAACCGCGCAGGAAATTCGAGGTGCCGTCGATAGGATCAATCACCCAGCACGGCGCGTCGGTCAGAATGCCGCCCATCTCTTCGCCGATCACCGCATCCTGCGGAAAATGCTCTGCCAGCCGGGTGCGGATAAACTGCTCAACCGCCAGATCGGCTTCTGAAACGAAATCCTGCGTACGCTTACTGCTGATTTCGATAGCGTCCCGGCGGTGAAAAAAGTCCAGCGCCAGTCTGGCGGCCTGTGCCGCAATCTGACTGGCAACCGCCAGACGCGGGGACATCATAGTGTTGGTCATGATAAATCCTGAGTTTTCAGTCGGAAGGAACAAAAGCTGTCTTCATAGAATGCATCGGAATCGATGAATAAAAAATGACAACCTGCCACTTGCTAAAATAGCGTAAAACACTCTATATCTGTGTGCTTCAACTTTCTGAATTTTGCCGGAGATTTCCATGCCCGATGCCGCCCATTGGTTGCCCTTTCTGCTGATTTGTCTCGGGCTGGTATTAACGCCCGGCCCGAACATGATTTACCTGATTTCACGCTCACTCTGTCAGGGGCCGAAAGCCGGACTGATTTCCCTCGGCGGCGTAGTGCTGGGCTTCCTGTTTTACATGTTGTTTGCTGCGCTCGGCATTACCGCGCTGCTGATGGCGGTGCCCTTCGCTTATGACGCCCTGCGCATCGGCGGCGCTGCGTATTTGCTGTATATGGCGTGGCAGGCGGTGAAACCCGGCGGACGCTCGCCGTTTCAGGTCAGGGATTTACCCCGCGACAGCAATAAAAAACTGTTCACCATGGGGCTGGTCACTAATCTGCTGAACCCGAAAGCGGCGGTGTTATATCTGACGCTGTTACCGCAGTTTATCGTGCCTGAACAAGGGCATGTGCTGACGCAGTCGCTGATTCTGGGCAGCTCGCAAATTCTGATCAGTGCGACGGTCAACGCGCTCATTGCCCTTTCGGCCGGTTACATTGCCGTCTTCCTGGCCGGACGACCATTGTGGATGGTCATCCAGCGCTGGTTTATGGGCGCAGTGCTGGGCGGGCTGGCTATGCGTATGTTGCTCGACGGGCGTAAATAACCGGCCATTTGTCACGCGTCATATTCAGTTCCGCATCAACGCTATATAATCCTTTGCATAACGAAACCAGAGGATTTTTCCATGCGTCTATTTTCATCCCGATTTTTGCCTTCCGTTGCCTTGCTCGGGCTTGCCCTGAGCCTGGCTTCCCCTTGCGCTTTTGCCACACGCCAGATAACCGATCAGCTTGGCCGTCAGGTCACGATTCCCGATCAGGTGGATCGCGTCGTCGTTTTGCAACATCAGACCCTTAATCTGCTGGTTCAGCTGGATGCCACCAAAGATATTGTCGGCGTGCTGAACAACTGGCAGCGACAACTGGGCAGCGGTTATGTGCGTCTTGCGCCGGAACTGGCGAAAACGCCGGTGGTCGGCGACCTGACCAGCGTGAACCTGGAAAGCGTGGTGGCGCTTCATCCGCAAGTGGTGTTCGTCACCAACTATGCACCACAGGAAATGATCGACCAGATCAGCCAGGCCGGGATCGCCGTCGTGGCGGTTTCATTGCGGGATGATCCGAAAGGCGAAGAACATATGATGAACCCGGTGCTGCCGGATGAAGATGAGGCGTACACCGAAGGGCTGAAGAAAGGCATCGCGCTGATTGGCGACGTGGTCAATCACCAGAAACAGGCACAGGCGTTGATCGACTATACTTTTTCTCAGCGTCAGTTAACTGGCGAACGGCTGAAAGATATTCCGGCCAATCAGCGGATCCGCACGTATATGGCAAATCCCGATCTGACCACTTACGGTTCCGGCAAATATACCGGCCTGATGATGGCGCATGCCGGTGCGATGAACGTTGCGGCAGCCACAGTGAAAGGGTTTAAGCAGGTCGCGCTGGAACAGGTGATCGCCTGGAACCCGCAGGTGATCTTCGTGCAGGACCGGTATCCGGAAGTGGTCGGGCAGATCACCGGTGATCCAAAATGGCAGGGTATTGATGCGGTCAAAAATCACCGCGTTTATCTGATGCCGGAATACGCCAAAGCCTGGGGCTATCCGATGCCTGAAGCGATGGCGATCGGCGAACTGTGGATGGCGAAAAAACTCTACCCGCAAAAATTCGCTGACATCGATATGCAAAAACAGGCTGATGCCTGGTACCAGCGCTTCTACCGGACGGATTTTAAACCCGCGGCAGACGCGGCGCGCGCGGGGAAATAGCCTCGTCTCCGGCGCTTTACGTTGAGGCAATGTGACAAGGAGACCTGATGACAAATACGATTAAAGTGCTGGCGGCAGGGAGTTTACGCCGCGCATGGGCGCCGCTGTGCGATGCTTTTACGGAAGAAACCGACAGCAAAGTCGACGTGGAATTCGGCCCCGCCGGGCTGTTGCGCGAACGTATCGAACAAGGGGAAAAGGTCGATCTGTTTGCCTCGGCCAATACCGCGCATCCGCTGACGTTGCAGCAGCACGGTAAGGCGCTGAACGTGGAAGCATTTTGCGGCAACAGCCTGTGTGTCACCGCCCGAAAAGGGCCGGAACTGGATAAACTCAACTGGCTGAGCGTATTACTTGATCCCCGTTTTCGGCTGGCGACATCGACGCCGCAAAGCGATCCTTCCGGTGATTACACCTGGCAAATGTTTGAGCAGATCGAAAGGCGACATCCCGATGCCGGGGCTATTTTACGCAACAAGGCGCTGCGTCTGGTGGGCGGTGAGAAATCGGCCAAAATTCCGGCAGGCAAACTGGCGGCAGAATGGCTGATTTGCAGCGGTCAGGCCGATGTTTTTATCGGCTACACCAGTTATGCCGCGCTGTTGCGGGAAAATGATGCGCTGGAAGTCTACAACATTCCGGCGGATTACAACGTGCGGGCCAGATACGCGCTCGCGACCTGCACGGAGAAAGGGAAACCGCTGGCAGAATTTATTCTTTCAGAAACCGGCCAGCATATTTTGCAGAACGCCGGTTTTTGCGGGAGACATGCGGTGATGCCGGAATAGAAAAAATACAAACAGGTACAACGCGACCTTAGTGATCGAGGTCTCTTTCTTTCATTGCCCGCTGACGATCGTAATACTCATCTTCAGCGGCAGTGATTTCATCGAGCAGCGAATCCACATCGGCTTTGTGCGTATCTTCGGTGAACAATCCGGTCAGAATAGTTTCCGGTGTCAGTTTGCCGTCTTCGTACAATGCCCAGATTTCTTTGGCAAAGCGCGTTTCCAGCAACTGCGGTGCAAACTGCCCGTAGTACTCGGTCATGTTATTCACATCGCGCTCGAACATCGATTCAGCGTGGTTATTGGCAGCGGCGTCCACGGCCTGCGGCAGGTCGATAATCACCGGCCCTTCAGCGTCCATCAACACGTTAAACTCTGACAAGTCACCGTGAACGATACCGGCGCACAGCATGCGCACGATGTTGCGGATCATGGTGTCGAAATCGGCTACCGCTTCTTCTTCAGTCAGGATGACGTCACTCAGACGCGGCGCGACTACGCCGTCAGCGTCGGTGATAAGCTCCATCAGCAGCACGCCGTCCAGACAAATGTAAGGCTGCGGCACGCGCACACCGGCATTCGCCAGACGGAACAGTGCATCCACTTCGGCTGTCTGCCAGGATTCTTCCTGCTGTTTACGCCCGAACTTTGACCCCTTTTGCATCGCACGCGCGTTGCGGGTGTTACGGACTTTACGGCCTTCCTGATACTGCACGGCCTGCTTGAAGCTACGTTGTGTCGCTTCTTTATACACTTTGGCGCAGCGGATCTCTTCACCGCATAAAACGGTGTAAACATCGGCTTCTTTGCCACTTTTCAGTCGACGGACCACATCATCAATCAGGCCGTCATCCACCAGAGGTTGGATTCTATTTGGGATTTTCATGCAGCCTTGTACCTTATTTCAGCGCATGAGGGAATGACCTGCGCAATATTCCCTGCATTACACACCAGACACGCCGTTCGCGTCATCCTTTCTGATCCTTATCGCTTACTGTTCTCAAGGGTACAGTTTAACGTAGTGGCGATGGAGTGGATACTTTATGCACATACGTTATCACTTTTTACCGGTGCTTTTCACCGTCAACGCCCGCCGGGGTTTTATGGCACCCTGATTAAATTTAACTTAAATAATTAATTTATGTCCGCTAATTATTTCTTACTGTAAATAAAGCATGCCAGTTAATAAATTTTTATGTCTTCGGAACTTTTTCTTTAACTTAAGCTTTTCGTGCTGTTTACGCTTCGTTTATTCAAGGCAAAAAACGGTATACGTTCCGTTTAGAATAGAGGTGATACTGTGCCGGTAATTTCCCGTTGCAGGTCTTCTGATATGAATACTATTTTAATAACCGGTGCCACTGGTTTTGTTGGCGGAGCTGTCGTTGAATATTTTCTTCGCCAGCAACTCACCACCAATAATGCATTATTACTCTTAGTCAGGGCTGACGATAATGCGACGGGACTCGCCAGAATTATCGATAATTTGAAGAAGTTTGAATTACATGATGCTCAGCTTTCTCCGCTAACTGAGCAATCAATATTGACCGGCGATCTGGCCGATCCGGAAAGTTTTATTCATGACGCGCGTTTAGATAATGTCACGCACGTTATTAACTGCGCCGCCATCGCCTCGTTTGGTCATAATCCGGCCATGTGGCGTGTGAATGTCGAAGGTTCACTGGCCTTCGCCAAACGTATGGTGCAGGTAAAAGGCTTGCAGCGATTTGTGCATGTTGGCACGGCGATGGCATCGATGCCGGATAAAGACAGCGTCTTCTACGAAGGCATGCCGGACAACGAGCAGAACGAAGATCTGGTGCAGTACACGGCTTCCAAGCGGGCGATTGAGAATCTTGTCCGCGCCGAATGCCCGTCGCTGCCGTTCGTGGTTGCACGACCGTCGATTATCGTCGGTCACACGCAGCATGGCTGCCAGCCTTCAAGCAGCATCTTCTGGGTGTTCATGATGGCGATTAAACTGAAGAAATTCACCTGTACGCTCGACGATCAGGTGGATGTTATTCCGGTGGACTATTGCGCGATGGTGCTGGTAAAACTGTGTCTCGCCAAAGACCTCAGCCATAATTTTTATCATATTTCTTCCGGCGAAGAGATGTGTACGCCATTCCATGAAATAGATACCTCGGTGGCAAAAGCCAATAATACTTCACGCATTATCAGTGAATATGAACAAACCAGTTATCAGGAATTTACCGGCATCCGCAAACAATTTAAAGATGTGCTCGGCCCGTGTAATGATAAAATTATTTTACGTGCCATTAAACTTTATGGCGGTTTTGCTCAGTTAAACGTGAAGTTTGATAATTCTCGTTTATTAGATATGGGCATTCCAAAACCTGCTGCCTTTAACAGTTATATTGATAAATGTGTTTCCTCAACCCGTGGACAATCTATCAGCGAACTGATGCAGGTTGATTTTAAATAAACCCGGTGTCTGTTAAATATTAAACACTCCCCTAAATCATTCAGTTGCTTCAAGGCGGCAACTGAATGAATCCCCGGGAGCTTACATAAGTAAGTGACCGGGGTGAATGACCAATCTGCAGGGAGCAGATTGGAACGCTGCTTGCAGCGTGAAGGATGACGGGGATTAGACAAGGCCGTTTCGGCCATACAGCCTGAAACCTTCGCGCTGATTCAGGCGGTCATAATACGCCGTCACTGCCGGTAACGCCGGACGGGACATGGGTGTCATCGACCAGCGGTTCACTGCCAGCCCGATGGGAATATCCGCCAGCGTAAAATTATCCCCCAGCACATAATCGCCGCTGCGCTGAAGTTGTTCCTCCAGTATCTGCATATGACGGTTCCATTCGCTGACACCGGCATCAATCAGCGCCGGATCCTGATGCTGCGGACTGTTGCGCGCCAGCGCCGGAAACGCATAGCGCCAGGAATTATTCAGTTCACCGGATTGCCAGTCCATCCACTGTTCGGTCAGCGCACGACGTTTCGGGTCAGATGACAGCAAATCTTCGCGCCCTTCCCGCGCCGCCAGATAGCGGCAAATCACGTTGGATTCCCACAGTACAAATTCGCCATCGAGCACTACCGGCACCATCGCATTCGGGTTCAGTGCTTTAAATTCCGCAGTCTGGACAGACTGAAAACCCGAACCGAATTGTTCCTGTTCGAAATCCAGCCCCAGCTCCTGACAGGTCCACAACACTTTACGCACATTGATCGACGGTGATTTACCCAAAATCTTTAGCATGATTTCCCCTGTTAACGTGGTACACGAATAGCCGGTCACGACGGACGAATAAAGATCCGCGTGGCTGAGCCGTGATAAGTGGTATCCGTTTTTGCCACGAAACCACATTTTTCCGCCAGACGAACCGAGGCCTGATGCTCCGGTGCAATAATGCAGCATAGCTGACGATCGACGTGTGTACCGGCCCATTTCAGCACTGCCTGTGCCGCTTCAAAGGCGTAGCCTTTGCCGTGAAATGCCGGAGAAACGACCCAGCCCATTTCCGCCATGCCTTTGAGCGAGGGTGTGATATCACGCTGATAATCCGCCAGGCCAATTTCGCCAACAAACGCGCCTTCTGCACCCGCCGTTTTTTCGAACACAATCCAGTAACCGAAACCGAGCATCTGCCAGTGGCCCGGATACCGCAGCAGACGACTCCAGCTGGCTTCGCGACCCGAAGGCGTGCCACCGATGTATTTCACAACCGCCGGATCGGCCCATTGCGCGGCAATATCTTCAAAATCATCAACATGATGGCCACGTAAAATCAGACGTTCGGTTTCGATAACGGGAGCACTGGTCTGCATGGTTTTTCCTGAATAAGGTGAATTACCATTAACTTAGCACCACAATTGTGCTGACCGGAAGAGAGGTTTTAGCGGGAAATAAAAATCAGACGATAATGCCGCCGCGCAGTGCCGTCGGCGTTATGCCACGCACGGATTTGAAACGGTTACTGAAATGGCTGGCGGAGCTGAATCCGCATTCCAGCGCAATGGACGTGATGTCCATCTGACTGGTTTTCAGCAAGTTTTCCGCGCGGATCAGCCGGGCATTCATCACGTACTGATGCGGTGCCAGCCCCATGCTTTGTTTAAACATGCGGGCGAAGTGGAATTCGCTGAGTTCTGCCAGCGCGGCAAGTTCCGGCAGTAATAAAGGCTGCCCGAGATGCGTGTGAATATAATCTTTTACGCGGTTGAGCATATGCGGTGCCAGCCCGCCGCGTACCGTTGGCAGCGCCCATTGCAGATGGGTGTAATGTTTCACCAGATGCGCCATCAGCAGATTGGCGGCGCTGCTGAGCATCAGTTGATTGCTGTTTTCCTGCCACTGGCTGCTGAGCAAAAAGTGGCGATACAACAGCGTAATTTGCGGATCCTCTCCGAATGTGCGTTCTTCCAGCTCAATCGCCGCCGGGCTGCGATCCCAGGTTTGTTCCACCAGATGTCGCAGGTGTTCGTCGGAGCAATACAGATGCACAAACGACAAATCGTCGCGCACATCCCAGCTCGACATACTGCCTTTCGGCATCAGACAAAAACGATCCGGCCCGCCGCCGTTACGCCAGCCGCTGCGGGTTTTGTGGTAACACTCGTAGCCGTCGGCAACGTACAGGCTCAGCGTATGGTGATCAGCGCTTTCCTGATTCACGATGTCATTTTTGTTCGACCACGCCGCCAGCTGAATGCCGGAACCCAGTTCCACACTGTCATGCAGAACCGCTTTGTGCTGACGCAGCGTTTCGAAAGCCTGATAGACCTTAGTCATGGCGTACCCGTGTGGAGGAAAGATGACGCTCATTTTACGGTTTTCCCCCGCCCCGGTGCCAGATCTTGCTGTGCGGGTGACTGAAAAAATGCGCAAGAATATGCAACTCAGCGCAAAACGTTGAAAGCCAGCGGTCTGCCGTTACCGCAGAATGTCCTCAGTCATTACTGTCTGAGTGAGAGATTTCTATGAACGCACTGCTTTATATTTTGGTGATCCTGATCTGGGGTACCACCTGGTTTGCGATTTACCTGCAACAGGGCGACGTGCCGGTCACGGTGTCGGTTTTCTACCGTTTCCTGCTGGCTGCGGTGATCATGCTGGTGGCATTGCTGGCGACACGCAGGTTGCGTCGTCTGGCGCTGAAAGATCACCTTTTCTGCCTGGTTCAGGGTTGCTGCGTTTTTTGCTTCAATTTTTACTGCTTCTATCACGCCGCAGCCTACATCACCAGCGGGCTGGAATCGGTGATTTTCTCGATGGCCGTGCTGTTCAACGCGTTCAACGGCATGCTGTTTTTCCGTCAGAAACTGGCTCCGGCAGTGATCCCGGCGTCGGTTCTCGGGCTGGCAGGTATTATCACGCTTTTCTGGCATGACCTCAGCGCCGCGCATATCGCACCGGAATTGCTCAAAGGCATCGGCCTCAGCCTGCTCGGCACTTACGGTTTCTCACTCGGCAACATGATCAGCTCACGCCATCAGCGTCACGGGCTGGATGTGCTTTCCACCAATACCTACGCGATGTTTTACGGTACAGCCGTCATGGGCGCGCTGAGCCTGATGCAGGGCGCTTCCTTCGCCATCGACCTGACGCCGCAATATCTCGGCTCGCTGGTCTATCTTTCCGTGTTTGGTTCGGTACTGGCTTTCGGCATTTACTTCACGCTGGTCGGCCGCATCGGTGCCAGTCAGGCGGCCTACAGTACGCTGCTGTTCCCGCTGGTCGCACTGACGGTTTCCACATTTTATGAAAATTATCAATGGCATGCCAATGCGGTTATTGGGCTGGCGCTGATCCTGCTCGGTAATCTGGTGATGTTCTGCCGTCCGGCCTGGCTGGAGATGTTCAGGCGCAAAGCCGCTGCGGCGTAGGGCGGCTTACCGGCGGGTACAAAAAAACACTCGACAACTCTCCTCCTCGTGTTGCATACCTGAAAGGCCGCATCCTAAGAGATGCGCGCCCTACAGAAAATAATGAGGAGAATAAAATGCCTTTTGTACGTATTGATATGGTCGAAGGAAAACCCGAAACCTACCGCAAAACCGTCGGCGATGTGATCTATGACGCGCTGCGCTCAGCTCTTAATGCGCCGGAAAACGACAAGTTTATTGTCATCTCCGAACACTCTCCGGCAGAAATGATGATTTCCCCTGATTATCTGAATATACAGCGCAGCCCGAACTGCATTGTGATTCAGGTAACGCTCAACACCGGCCGTACACTGGAAATGAAAAAGGCGTTCTATCACGCCGTCGCTTACGGGCTGCATGAAAAAGTCGGATTACGTCTGGAAGATGTGTTCATCAGCCTGGTGGAAGTGCCGAAAGAAAACTGGTCCTTCGGCAACGGCGAAGCGCAATACGCGTGAGAAAAGGTCTGAAGGTAAACTTCAGGCCAACAAGTTCTCACCACCAATCAGCGGAATGATTCGGGCAAGCACGTCGTTAAAGACGCCACTTTCCGCAACAGCGATAAACTTTGCCTGACGGTGCCGCCAGTCCATTGTATGGATCAACGTGGTGGCAACCACACAAGGTGCGCTCAGATTGTTGACCGGCACTTCGGTCGGCGCGCCCCGGATGCTGCTGCTCACCGGCATACAAATCACCAGCCCGGTAACCTGATTATACGTTTCATGAGACAGGATCAGCGCCGGTCGATATTTGCCTATTTCCTTTCCTTTGGTGGGCTCAAAATCCAGCCAGCAAATATCCCCGCGCTTTGGTAAATACATTAATAATCAAGCTCCCTGTCAGTCGGTTCTGCCAATTCATCAGCGTGAGCATTATACGCGCTCAGCCCCGATAACAAGCTGGCCTCAGTGACCTTCTGCTTATCGGCTTTACGAATTTGCAGCCCGTCTTCAGAAATCTCGATATCAACGACATCACCTTCCTCGAATTGTGGAATTGACTTCAAATTTCCGGACAGCCGTAACGCGATGCTGTTACCCCATTTCTGTAATGTGGCCTGAGTACGCATGTTCATTTCTCCACCGTTGTATCTACAAAGAGTATACAACCAAAAACCCGTAACAGTATTCCTGATACGGGTTTTTGCGAGCTACATTCCAGCTTTTTATTTTCCTGCGTTAAACGGAAGGATTAAATAATCCCGCCATTCGCCTTCAGCGTCTGGCCGTTGACCCACGCACCGTCGGGACCGGCGAGGAAGGCGACGACGGAGGCGATATCTTCCGGCTGACCGAGGCGCTCGAGCGGCGAGGTTTTGGCGATGGTTTCCACCAGTTGATCCGATTTACCGTTGAGGAATAAATCCGTTGCTGTCGGGCCGGGCGCGACGGTATTGACGGTTATCTGACGGCCGCGCATTTCCTTGGTGAGCACGCGGCTCAGCGCCTCGACAGCCGCTTTGGTCGCGGCATACACGCCATAAGTCGGCTGATATAACCCGACCACGGTTGATGAGAAATTGATGATACGTCCGCCGTCGTGCAGATGTTTCGCCGCTTCACGCAGCGTGTTGAAAGTGCCTTTCAGGTTGATATCGATAAGGCGGTCGAATGCTGCATCGTCGGTTTCGGCAATGGCGGAAAGCGTCATAATACCCGCATTATTCACCAGCACATCCACGCCGCCAAACGCCTGTTCCGCGCTGGCAAACATCCGGCCGACCGCCGCCGCGTCGCTGACATCCGCCTGCGCGCTGATAGCTTTTCCGCCTGCCTGTTCAATTTTTCTGACCACCGCGTCGGCTTCTGCCGCACCGCGTGAGTAGTTCACAATCACGGTAAAACCGTCGTGCGCCAGACGCTCTGCGATGGCGGCGCCAATACCCCGTGATGCGCCGGTGACCAGCGCGACTTTCTGTTTGGATGAAGTCATGATGCGTTTCCTTTTTTCAGTGATTCGGATCTGTTGTCAGTGAGGAAAGCGTAGCCGATTGACGCTGCCGGATAATTACCTGATATTCGTTATCACTATCCGGAAAAGGCGAACAATTATCATGGATAAACTCGACAGCATGCAGTTATTCACCCGCGTGGTGGAGCTGCGCAGTTTTACGCAGGCTGCACAAGCGCTGAATCTGAAACGTTCCACGGTGACCGATGCCATTAAACAACTGGAGTCGCGGCTGAACATCCGGCTTCTGCAGCGTACCACCCGACACGTCAGCGCGACGCTGGATGGCGAAGCCTATTACCAGCGCTGTCTGCGTATTCTGGCAGATGTGGAAGATGCTGAAATGGCGTTTGCCGGTGCGCAGCCGAAGGGGTTTATTGCGGGTGGATGTACACGGTTCGATGGCGCGGCATTTTCTGCTGCCCGGCCTGGCGGATTTTCTGGCGCAGTATCCCGACATTGAGTTTTACATGAGCGAAGGCGACCGGCTGGTGGATCTGGTGCGGGAAGGCATTGATTGCGTGATCCGCGCCGGTGAACTGAAAGACAGCGATATGGTGGCGCGCCCGCTCGGTACGCTGCCGGAAATTACCTGCGCCAGCCCGGACTATCTGCAACGTTTTGGCATACCGGAAACGCCAGACGATCTCGCCGGTCACCGGATGATTGGTTTTCGTTCCAGCGCAACCGGCGGGCTGTTGCCGCTGATTTTTCAGGTGCAGGGCAAAAACCGTGAAATCCTGCTGCCGACCAGTTTGTCGGTCAGCGGCGCGGAAAGCATGAAAGAAGCGGCACGGCGCGGGATGGGGATTATTCAGGTGCCGCATTACGGCCTGCTGGAGGATCTGGCGCAGGGAAGTCTGGTACAAATCCTGGCGGATTTCCCGGCCGGTTCACTGCCGGTTTCCTTGCTTTACCCGCGTAACCGCCAGCTTTCACCGCGCGTACGGGTGTTTATCGACTGGATGGTGAAAGAGTTTGCGCGGCGCGATCCGCATCTGACATGATAGTTTTTCTGCTCTGAAAGCATGACGTCACAACGTTAACGACTGGAGATGCCGATGACCACACCTGCTGTATTGCTGCATATCGGCAGCGAAGAAACGCAAGTTATCGTCCGTAATGATGATAACGACGATAAAAGTTTGCTCCTGACACTGGGCTCACAACTCACCTCTGTCGGCTATTTTCGTCATTCACCGCCGACGCCGGATGAAATGGAAACTGCCATTATGGTGGTCGAGGACGAAGTGATGCGCATCCGGCACGACATTCCGCCGGGCGCTAAACTGTTCAGCACAGACAACGATATCCGTGCGCTGGCCCGCATTGCCGGTGAGGCGGAAAATGAAGTGATGACGTTGTCGCTCGACGCAGTGGAACGCACTTTCGACCGGCTGGCGCTGGTCATTAATGGCCGCCCGGCGCATTTCGAAGGTATCCCCGAGGGCAATGATTTCGCCGCCACACTGCTGATTTTGCGCGAATTTATGCATCATCTGCAATTTGATGAGATCGTGGTGAGAGGCATGAAATTTGAGATGTAATGATTAACAGCCCCGTCAGGGGCTGTTTTGGTTTTATCTACACTAATGAAGGACTGTTTTTCAACTGCGCAGCATCCGATTCCATCAGTACCATCCCGCTGAGATCCGGCAGGGTCTGATGATTCAGATAATCCCGGAACGACATGCGCGGGGCGTTATTTTCCCAGGCCGATTGCAGCGTGCCCAGCAGGTCAGTGGTTTTCGACGTGATTTCCGGCGTGGTGATGTCGGATTCCAGTGCACCTTTCACATATTTCTGAATATGTGTTGAGTTGCTGGCGGACTGAGCCACTGTGGCACTCATCAGCGCACCTTTGTGATATTGCACGGACGTCGTGCTTTCTGCCTTGTCATCAATCTGATAGTAAAGGTAATTCTGCGAGTTGCGGTCGCTGGTCAGATTCAGTTTCAGCCCCGGTGTCAGCGATGCATGATAACTGGCGGCCAGATGTGACTGTTGCTTCTGCGTGATATTGCGGTCCTGCGTACCCGTGCCGGTGATCGTGCTGGTTTGAGAAACCTGATAAGAGAACGTATCGGTTTCATCCGGGCGCATCGGATTGGTGGAATCGACCGGTGTCTGCGAGACTGACGCCGTGAAATCCGCCAGCCCGGTCATCATGTTTTTATCGGTTTTGGTCAGCGAGAAATAAACCGGCTCAGCCCCCCCGCTTTTATAAGTCGTCGCGGTTTCGCCATAATTGCTGTTCAGCGCCGTAAAGGCATCTTTGAACATGTTCATCAGCGATTCGTCACCATTGCCACGATTACCCGCGCTGCTGATTTGTTTCAGATAACTGTTCAGCGCCTGCTTCTGCTGGCTTTCTGTGCCCAGCAGTGCGCGCTTACTCATGTCGACGCTGATATCCACCGTGCCAGCAACACCGGTCGATTTCACTGAGCGGGTATTCGCATCAGCATGAAAATCCAGCGTCTGGGTATTGGTGGTGCCCAGCGTGGCGTGTAAGTCCACCGACGACAGCACCGAGGTATCAAACTTCGTCAGGCCACTCAGATCGAGCTTCGGCGGTTGCGCCGTCAGGCCATCAATCGCTTTCTGAAAACCTTCCGCAAGACCGGCCAGCGCTTTGCGATCGGCATCGCTGAGCGTGCCTTTGCTGACATTCACCTGCACGCCGAGTCCGTCATCATCACTGCCCAGCGTGATATCCACCAGTGCGCCGCTGGCAGTTTTAATGCTCAGGTTTATCTGGTTATCAGCTTTGGTATGAAGTTGGGTTTGGGCGGCAACATTGGCCGCTGAACGGGTCGACTGAGCGGAAGTCTGCTTCATCACCGATTGCGAATAACTGCTGCTGTCGGTAGTGAAACGCTCAAGCAGCGCCGCACCGAGTCCGGTAAAACGCGCCGCATTGCCGGAATGGCTGAAGTTCGATGCAAGCTTTGAAGACATCAGATCACTGGAAGAACGTTCCCAGACCAGTGCCGGTTTGGTGATGTTGTAGACCGGCGAAGCGGTGTCCGCCTGGCCGATCATTACCGTGGTGGATTGCGCCGTCGAAGCCTGCTGCTGGCTGGCTGCAGTAGTGACTGCCGTCAGTGATTTTGTTGACGTAACCAGCGTGTTGAGCGCCTGATTACCTGTCGCAGAGATAACTGTCATCCCGATGAGTCCCTATGTTTTTGCGCCATAGCGCCAGTGGATACCTTGATCCTTCTGATGCTATTTTCGGCAAGAACACAGGAAGCTTTAAGGATATGTAAAAGTTGTTTCTTACGCCCCCGACGTTATTCCAGCGGACCGCCCAGAATGGTTTCGCACATGCCGGAAAGAATGCGTTCGCCGGTTTCGCTTTTCAGATCCTCATACCATTGTTCGGTCACGGCCATTTCTTTGCCGTGGGTGACATCGCAGCGTTTACGCGCCTTCAGCACCAGATCCTTCACGCGATATGCCCGTTTTTCCTGATAACGCAGCAATGCATCTTCAATGCCTAATGAATTGGTTTGCAGCATATTTGCCAGCACCACTGCATCTTCCATCGCCGCGCAACCGCCCTGCCCGATATCCGGCGTGGTGCTGTGGCCGGAATCACCGAGCAGCGCAATCCGTCCTTTGACCAGTTGCATAAAGGGTTCGATGTCGTGGATTTCAACGCGGTTGGTGGTTTCAGGATTGATCTGGCTGATCAGCTTCTGCACCGGTTCCGCCCAGCCCGCAAAGTAACCCTGTAAATCCTCGCGTACCGTAGTGCGATCCTGCGGCAAGCCTTTTGGCAGCGGCACATCAAAGAAAAAGTAGAAACGGTTGCCACTCACCGGCATCAGGGACACGCGTTTACCCTCGCCGACAAACGTCGTCCACTGGTCGGCAGGCGCGATGCTTTCATCGATTTCCACCAGGCCGTTCCAGTTAACATAACCGGCATAGCGGCGCTCCGTTGCATAACCCAGAACGTGCTGGCGGATAATGGAATGGGTGCCGTCAGCGGCAATCAGCAGATCGCCGGTCGCGGAAGTGCCGTCGTCAAACCAGGCGGTGACGCTGTCGGCAGATTCTTCAACGTGCGTCACGCGCTTGCCAAACTGCACCTGGTCGCGGCCATAAGTCTCCAGCAGCATCGACTGAAGTTCCGCGCGTGCCACCGGATATGGCTGCTCGCCGACGCTTTGGATCAGCGGATCCATACTGAAACGCGTCATGGTCTGACCCTGCTGATATTCTTTGTAGGCCATAAAACGCATGTTGCCGCCGAGTTCGCGCAGCGCCTCTTTCATGCCGAGATAATTCAGACACTTTACGCCGTTAGGCCAGATGGAAATCGCCGCACCGACCGGTTTGATCTCTTTCACTGCCTCGTATACCGCCGTTTCGATACCAAAACGCTTCAGCGCAATCGCCGCACACGCACCGCCAATACCGCCACCAATCACGATCGCTTTCATATTTTTCTCCCCTGAGTCTCTTTAGGGAGAAGCAATTTCTGTACCAGAAAGACGATTTACCGCCAAAGCCTTGTAGTCAATCTTAAGTGAAATCATTAACTGCCGAAGCGCAGGTGAAATGCGCTAAAACGAGGCGTTGTTTTGGAGCAAGAGTGGCGTAATAGCAGCGAAGTGAATCACTCTGGTGCGAAAGGATGGGGCGGAGAGAAAGCCGGAGGAAGATTTACATCAGACAAATATTCGCAAATCACTCCCCCAGCAGAGGGAGTGATAATTTGGATCCACAAATGCCGCAGTGCGTTACTTGCACCAACCCCAGTGCAGGTTACGAGGTAGCGTTCCCCACGTTTCTATGCAGGTATTTTCCTGTTTGGTCAGTGACTGGGAATATAAAGCCCGTCCTGTTCCTGTTACGCCTTTAATTTTTACGTTCGTCGCTTCAGCAGGAATAATAACCTGCTGAGTATTACCCAGCGATAATTTATATTCTTTATTGAAATTGGCTTTAGTACTGCTGTTGGTATAAGTGAGTCTGTAATAACCTGTGTAACCGCCTTTATTACGCAGACTCAGGACGTAACTTTTCGGTACAGGTGCCATTTCCGGGACGTTGAAATTAAGTGTAAATTCCGCTCCCGGTGACATTTCATCAATTTTATCATTGCTTACCATATATGTTTTTCCCATCTGCTTATTGTAATCAAGCTCAAGAATCAGCATATCGCCGTAATAAGCCGCCCCGCTGTTTGATGAAGAGATACCATGTGAATGGCCACCAAATCTTATCGAGCCGCCATACTCCCCCAGTATATCCCGCGTTGGAGTCTCATTTTCACTGTAACTTTCACCTCCATGCTCCAACGCTATTGTTGCTTTACCTTTTATGCCTGCATCGCGTAACTGCTCACGGAACCAGCCTTCACCGTCCCTGACCTTAATATCATACCGGCGGGCAGCATCCGAATTAAACCCTGAAAATTCCTTCGTATAATGCAAATTATTATTAAGCTGAATGAAACGAATACCCGCAATATCAAAACTGTAACCGAAACTGCCAATATAGTTGGTACTGAGATGCGGGAATTTATAACCATTCATGACGTCGTAATCAACGGAAACGACATCTTTCAAACTATTAATATGATCAACTAAATTCCGGATACTACGAATTGCACAGCGATTTTCCCACAAACCACAGTCATTCACATTGCCGTCATAATCATGATTACCCAGCCCGTACCAGTAAGGCGCATTAAGTTTGCCAAAAGCTTTCTTGGCATCAGACCACTCGCCACCATGCCCCCAGTGGGTAATGTCGCCGTTAATAATCGTCCCCCTGAAGGCATCACCGTATTTGTCTTTCAGTGTGTTAATTGCATCAATCTTCTTAAAGTTACCTTTGCTGGGTACCGTGTTATATGGCGTAGATGTAGTCTCTGCCCCAAAATGCCAGTCAGACGTAATGGCATAATATTCTTTTGGATGAACAACACGCCACCAGGCATTATCTTTTTTATTTTCCGGGTAATACCAGTTTTTACTTTTCGCATTACCATTAAACTTTGCTTCAAAGAATTCAGTAGTCCCGTTAACCTGACGGCCATGTATTTCACCGACCGTCGTATCAGCGCTCCAGGCTTTTGGCGCAGCAATGGAACCATAGACCGCAGAGGTTACCGCCGCGTCCGGGAAGACCTCCTGTCTCAGCTGTTCTTTGATATTTTTCAGTGCTTCGAATGTTTCTTCCGCACTGTCTGTTGAAACTTCGTAAGGACGGGAATGCTCCACCCCATTTACATCGGTGTAAACCATCTCCCCTTTTGCAACAACTGGAGAGATATTGTTATCACTGGAATCGACCGTTTTAGCTTCTAATAAACGCACGGCTTGTCCACCTGGCACAGTGATTGCTTTTATTTCATATGGACTTGAATTCTCTGAAACCTTATAGCCAGATATTTCGGTTGAGAGTTTCATCCGGGCATAGTCATTTTGATCATCAGGAATAGGTAACCCGTCCTGATGAGGGTCAGGTACCGGAACAGGCGCGGGAGGATTAGGAGAAGGACCCGGTGATATTTCCCGTTGCATAGAACTCATGTCGATCATCTTCATGCCATCAGGCACAGTGAGTACAACATCCGGTACATGGTAACCACCTCTTTGCGTTGCCACATTGCTAATATTTATTTCTGCTGAGGTATAAAATGGCAAACAAGCAGCGATAGCCATGGCTATCCTGCCATATTTAATTTTATTTTTTGAGACGAACACACTTTCACCCTTGAGGTTAATCATTTTACTGTTAGTAAATTATCGTACCTCGACATTATAATTTGTAACAAACATTTGTTTTAGAATAAATAATTAAGTTGACTTATTTTACAACGACCATTAAACAATCGGAATACAGATAGTTAAATACATATCAACGCTAAGAATAAAACCTCAAAAGTAGTTTTTCACTGTTATCTGTGAATCCGGAGATTCAGGAAAAAACGGAAGCTGAATAATGTTCAATCGTCAACATAAAGTACTGGCTGTAGTATTCAGAAAAAATATGTATCAGAAATTTTTCCATTTCATCGCTGATACCATTCTTAAAGGGAAAAACCGTCTCACCATAATTGGGGTCAAAGATTTTTATTTGATTGGATTCTGCCCTGAGACCTAATGAGTGTCCGCTGGAAGATTTTTTAATCGATATATGACAGCCATTGCCCTGGCTGACACTTTTTAATATTGACTGCGCCATGGTAATTGCGGTATTTCCAGTCAATTTTATTTCCTCCCGAATAAAATTAACCTGATAAGATTTTAGAATACCATGAAAAACACTTTTCATTTCTTTCATATTCCCGCTGGCACTCAGGTGTTCCTGAAAATTCATGATCCCCCGCACCACCGTCTTACCTTTTTCACTGGCAATATAGGCACTGAACCGGCTCCAGCTTTGACCTGATATCAGGTATGCGCCCACCAGCCCCTGACACACACCGTTTTCAAGACCATATTCAACCACCCGGCCGCGCGATCATAGACATTTCCGGTCCATGCGCCCTTACGTTTTTTCTCATCACAATGATCCCATTTATTTTTCTTAATATATTCCCCCTGTCGGAATTTATTATATATCCCATTATAATTTTGTATCAGTCTAACTGAATCCATTCTCATAAAATCACTTCATTCCATTATTAAGAAAAATTTTGCAAATGATAAAGAAAAAATACTTTCAATGTTGAACATGATTAATTCAGAAAACATAAAGGAAACCTTTTCTTCTAAGGGGTTCTCAGCCTCTGGTCTGGTGCGAGAGCGGGAAGGTTGATACTCTGCTAAGTATTGATATTTCGAATACCAAAAGCATAAACATTTAAAAAATGAATCGCTATCCCATGTTCAGCCCGCAGCAGTTGCTTAGTTTTGTCGCCGTCTGCGAAACCGGCAGTTTTACCCGTGCGGCCGACCGCGTGTACCTGTCGCAATCGACAGTCAGCCAGCAAATCCGCCGCCTGGAAGAAGCGCTGGGAAAACCTTTGCTGGAACGCACGTCTCATCAGGTGCAACTGACTGAAGAAGGTGAACGGTTGCTGGGTTATGCGCGGCGGATTATCGCCCTGAACGGTGAAGCGCACGATGCGCTGAGTGACCAGTGGCCGGACGGCGTAGTGCGTCTCGGCGTGCCGGAAGATTTTGCCGCGGCTACCACGTCCCTGCTGGCGCAATTCAGCCGCGCCCATCCGCATATTCGCCTCGATGTCACCAGCGGCCTGAGTCACGAACTGCGCCGCGCCTGGCAACAGGAGATGCTGGATATCATTCTGGTGAAACAACTCACCGGCGAAAAGGCCAACGCCTCGCGCCCCGAGCCGATGCTGTGGCTGGACAGCGCGGCGTTTCCGGCGTTTGAACGGGATCCCATCCCGCTGGTGCTGTTTCCGCTCAACGGGTTATACCGCGAAGAACTGTGTCAGGCACTGGATGCTCTCGGACGTAGCTGGCGTATCAGTTACAGCAGCGCCAGTCTCGCCGCGCTGGTCGCTGCCAGTGCGGCCGGATTGGGTGTCACCTTATTGCCCGCCAGTTGCCGCCAGCCGGAGCACCGGATTCTTGGGGCAGAAAGCGGATTGCCGCCGATTGATAACGTCGAGCTGGCGCTGTTTTACCGCCACGACGCGACGCCTGCGCAGATTGCACTGGCCGGAAAATTAAAGGATTTTTGTCAGCTTAGTTAGCCATTGCATTTTCCACTGGCAGGCAGTGGGAAAAATCGCAGCCGGAACCGGCGTCATCTTTTAAGGTGAAGGGAAAAGCAGCATCCTCCCGCATCATGATTAAGGAATTCGACGTGCAAAATCCTCAGCAACAAAGCCGCAGAAACTTTCTTTCGCATAGCGCCAAAATCACTGCCACCGGCGCGCTGTTAACCGCAGGTATGGCATCAGCCTCCCCGTTCAAACCGGGCGCGATGGACGAAAAATGTGACGATGCCAGCCAGATCAACGCGATTTCTGCGCCGCATTACCAGTTGCGCAATGTGCGGCTGGAAGAGGGTTTTGAGCGCGAAGGCGATATCGTTATTGCCACCAGAACCGGTTTGTACAATCTGGAAATCAACAACGGCAAAATCGTGGCGATCCAGCCGGCAAAAGACGCCCCGGCCAGCACCTTGCCTGCTTTTGATGCCAGAGGATTACTTCTGCTGCCCGCCACGCGCGACATGCATATTCACCTCGACAAAACCTTCTACGGCGGCAAATGGGAAGCACCGCGCCCGCGTAAAGGCAAAACTATCATGGACATGATTGCCCGCGAACAGGTGCTGATCCCCAAACTGCTACCAACATCGGTGGAACATGCCGAAGCGATCATCGGGCTGCTGCATTCCAAAGGCACCACCGTGGCGCGCAGCCACTGCAATATCGACCCGGTCAGCGGCCTGAAAAGCCTTGAGCATCTGAAAATCGCACTGGAAAAACATCAGCAGGATTTCAGTTGTGAAATTGTGGCGTTCCCGCAACACGGCTTGCTGCATTCGAAAGTCGATGGCCTGATGCGTGAGGCGATGCAAATGGGCGCGCAATACGTCGGCGGACTGGATCCGACTAACGTGGATGGCGCGATGGAAAAATCCCTCGACGCGATGTTTCAGATTGCACTGGATACGAATAAAGGCGTGGATATTCATCTGCATGAAACCACGCCAGCCGGTATTGCGGCAGTGAAATACATGATTCAGACCGTGGAGAAAAACCCGCAACTGAAAGGCAAAGTGACGCTCAGCCACGGTTTTGCGCTGGCGATGATGCAGGGCGCGGAACTCGACGACGTCATTGCAGGGCTTTCAGAGCAGCAGTTCACCGTCGCTTCCACCATTCCGCTCGGCAAACTGAATATGCCGCTGCCGCAGCTCAGCCAGAACGGCGTATTTGTCATGACCGGCACAGACAGCGTCATTGATCACTGGTCGCCGTTCGGCACCGGCAGCATGCTGGAAAAAGCCAGCCTCTACGCCCAGCTCTACGGTAACTCCGACGAATTTGGCCTGACGCGCTCCCTCGCTATCGCCACCGGCAACGTCCTGCCGCTCGACGACAGCGGCACACGCCAGTGGCCTGCGGTCAACGATAACGCCGAAATGATCCTGGTCGACGCCAGTTGCTCTGCCGAAGCGGTGGCGCGGGTGTCAGAGGTGAAAGCGACATTCCATCAGGGCAGATTAGTGTTTGGTGCGGTGGGGAAAGTGTGAGGAATTGAAAGTAGTAAACGCTGCAAAGCAAAAAGCCCCTTTCGGGGCTTTTTGTTGTTCTGAACGTTGATGCCCGAAGGCAATGAATCAGAACGGGATATCGTCGTCGAAATCCATTGGGGGTTCGTTGTTCTGTGCTGGCGCGTTGTTTTGCGCAGCCGGACGAGATTGCTGACCGCCACTGAACTGGTTGCCGCCTTGTGGCTGCTGAGGCTGACCCCAACCGCCCTGCTGGCCGCCTGCGGATGGCTGACCGCCACCTGCTGGTGCGCCACCGCTTGCACGGCCGCCGAGCATCTGCATGGTGCCGCCTACGTTAACGACGACTTCGGTGGTGTATTTTTCAACGCCAGCCTGATCGGTCCATTTACGGGTTTGCAATGCGCCTTCGATGTAAACCTGAGAACCTTTCTTCAGGTATTCGCCTGCGACTTCCGCTAATTTGCCGAACAACACCACACGGTGCCATTCGGTTTTTTCTTTCTGCTCGCCGGTGGCTTTGTCACGCCAGCTTTCAGACGTTGCCAGAGTGATGTTGGCAACCGCGCCGCCGTTAGGCATGTAGCGGACTTCCGGGTCTTGCCCCAGATTACCGACGAGAATAACTTTGTTTACGCCTCTGCTGGCCATGTGGATTCTCCTGATGATGTATGTCGTGGTTGAAACCACAGTTGAAGGTGATGAATTCACTTTGTGCCATTATAACCACAAAACGTGTTATCCGTACCATGCATGTAAAGCCTTGGAAGATTCCTCGCAGATCGGCCAGTAAACATTCCATTGTTACATTGAGTACTGGATATACATTCAGGTTTTGGGGTGGCACAGGCTGTGATTTGTGTCATAATTGCGCGTTACGTTCTTCTCTGTGCCCGATTCGATGGCTGGCGCGAAACTGGTTTTCACGGCGGTCACCGGCACGGTGAGCTATCAAGTTAATCCGGGAATGATGAATGGATAAGATCGAAGTTCGGGGCGCACGCACCCATAATCTCAAGAATATCAACCTGATTATCCCGCGCGACAAACTGATTGTTGTCACCGGCTTATCCGGTTCAGGCAAGTCCTCTCTGGCGTTCGATACGCTGTACGCCGAAGGCCAGCGCCGCTACGTCGAGTCGCTGTCGGCCTACGCACGCCAATTTTTATCCTTAATGGAAAAACCAGACGTCGACCATATTGAAGGTCTGTCTCCGGCGATTTCGATTGAGCAAAAATCAACGTCGCACAACCCGCGCTCTACCGTCGGGACCATCACCGAAATCCACGACTACCTGCGCCTGCTGTTTGCCCGCGTGGGCGAGCCGCGCTGCCCGGATCATAATATTCCGCTGTCAGCCCAGACCGTCAGCCAGATGGTGGATAACGTACTGGCACAGCCGGAAGGCCAGCGTCTGATGCTGCTGGCGACCATCATTAAAGATCGCAAAGGCGAGCATACCAAGACGCTGGAAAACCTGGCGTCGCAGGGCTATATCCGTGCGCGTATTGATGGTGAAGTGTGTGATTTGTCCGATCCGCCAAAATTAGAATTGCAGAAGAAACACACCATTGAAGTGGTCGTTGACCGCTTTAAAGTGCGTGACGATCTGGCGCAACGCCTGGCGGAATCGTTTGAAACCGCGCTCGAGCTTTCCGGTGGTACCGCCGTGGTCGCCGATATGGATGACCCGAAAGCCGAAGAAATGCTGTTCTCGGCCAACTTTGCCTGTCCGGTGTGCGGCTACAGCATGCGCGAGCTTGAACCGCGTATGTTCTCGTTCAACAACCCGGCGGGAGCCTGTCCGACCTGTGACGGGCTGGGTGTGCAGCAGTTCTTCGATCCTGATCGCGTGGTGCAAAACCCTGAGCTTTCACTGGCGGGTGGGGCTATCCGCGGCTGGGATCGTCGTAACTTCTATTATTTCCAGATGCTGCGCTCTCTCGGTGAGCATTATGATTTCGACGTGGAAGCGCCGTTTAACGAACTGAGCAGCGACGTGCAAAACGCCATCCTGCACGGTTCCGGCAAAACCACCATTGAATTCAAATACATCAACGATCGCGGTGATACCTCGATTCGTCGCCATCCGTTTGAAGGCGTACTGCACAATATGGAGCGCCGTTATAAAGAAACGGAATCCAGCGCAGTACGTGAAGAACTGTCGAAATACATCAGCAACCGTCCGTGTACTTCCTGCAGCGGCACCCGCCTGCGTGAAGAAGCCCGTAACGTATTTGTCGAAGAAACCACGCTGCCGGAAATCTCTGATTTCAGCATCGGCCATGCGATGGATTTCTTCCGCAATATGAAACTCAGCGGTCAGCGCGCCAAAATTGCTGAGAAAGTGCTGAAAGAGATTGGCGATCGCCTGAAATTCCTGGTGAACGTCGGCCTGAATTACCTCTCGCTGTCACGTTCTGCGGAAACGCTGTCCGGCGGCGAAGCCCAGCGTATCCGTCTGGCGAGCCAGATTGGTGCCGGTCTGGTGGGCGTGATGTACGTGCTGGATGAGCCGTCTATCGGCCTGCATCAGCGCGACAACGAGCGTCTGCTGGAAACCCTGATCCACCTGCGCGACCTCGGTAACACGGTGATTGTGGTCGAGCACGACGAAGACGCGATCCGCGCTGCCGACCATATTATTGATATTGGTCCGGGTGCAGGCGTACACGGTGGCGAAGTGGTGGCTGAAGGCACCGCTGAAGACATTATGGCGACCGAGAATTCACTGACCGGCCAGTTCCTGAGCGGTAAACGGGAAATCTCCGTACCGGCGCAGCGCGTCCCGGCGGATGCCACCAAAGTGCTGAAACTTTCCGGCGCTAAAGGCAACAACCTGAAAGATGTCACGCTGACGCTGCCGGTGGGCCTGTTTACCTGTATCACCGGCGTGTCCGGCTCCGGTAAATCGACGCTGATTAACGACACGCTGTTCCCGCTGGCACAGCGCGAGCTGAATGGCGCAACGATTGCTGAAGCTGCGCCGTACCGTGAAATCGAAGGTCTGGGCCATTTCGATAAAGTCATCGACATCGACCAGAGCCCGATTGGCCGTACGCCGCGCTCTAACCCGGCAACCTACACCGGTATTTTCACGCCGGTGCGCGAGCTGTTTGCCGGTGTGCCGGAATCACGTTCACGCGGCTACACGCCGGGGCGTTTCAGTTTCAACGTCAAAGGCGGCCGCTGCGAAGCCTGTCAGGGCGACGGCGTGATCAAAGTTGAAATGCACTTCCTGCCGGATATTTATGTGCCGTGCGATCAGTGCAAAGGCAAACGCTATAACCGCGAAACGCTGGAAATTAAATACAAAGGCAAGAGCATCCACGAAGTGCTGGAGATGACCATTGAAGAAGCGCGTGATTTCTTCGATGCCGTCCCTGCGCTGGCGCGTAAATTGCAGACGCTGATCGACGTCGGTCTGACCTACATCAGCCTCGGCCAGTCAGCGACCACGCTGTCCGGCGGTGAAGCACAGCGCGTCAAACTGGCGCGTGAGCTGTCCAAACGCGGCACCGGTCAGACGTTGTATATTCTCGACGAACCGACCACCGGCCTGCACTTTGCCGATATTCAGCAACTGCTGGAAGTGCTGCATCAGCTACGCGATCAGGGCAACACCATCGTGGTGATTGAACACAATCTGGACGTGATTAAAACCGCGGACTGGATTGTTGATCTCGGGCCGGAAGGCGGCGCGGGCGGTGGGCAGATTCTGGTCGCCGGTACGCCGGAAACCGTTGCGGAATGCAAAGAATCGCATACTGCGCGCTTCCTGAAACCGTTGCTGGAACGCCACAGCCAGCAGGCGAAGAAAAGCGCTTAAGCCATAGCAAAAGGCCTTCCCAAACGGGAAGGCCTTTTGTTTGTCCTGATTACAGACCAAATCCTTCTCTGATCCTTTTAATGACATCTTCTACAGACCCCCGCTGATTCAGTGACCTGAGATCAATATTCTCATCTGACAGTTTTGTGAGAAAGCTCTCCATGTCAGCCCGAATGTTCTCGGGAATGGTGGCAGCCTTTCCTGTCAGTTGACCTGATAACCGGATCACATCATTTCTGTGCTTATTCACAACACGGGAATCCACAGGTTCTCCTGCCGCCTTGCGGGTTGACAGATCAAGCCACGCATTCATTTTTAAAGGGATTAACCTGTCTGCTCCGATATACGAGAATAATTCCGTGCGCAGGAGGCCATCCCTGAGGAAGGAATAATAATGTTCATCGAGGAGGATAGCTGAGAGGCTGGAAACACCTTCATCTTTGGGGATCGGGATAATCTGAGCATCTTCCGGAGGTTCCATTCCTTGTGGAGAACGCGAGAAAAGTTCAATCTGAAAGGGGTAACTCGTGTTTTCTGGTTTCAGAAACCGGTAAAAAATGGGCTTTCCCTCACCCGTCTGGCGGATTTCGTAGTTGCCTGACTTTATAAATTCCCAAAACAGACTGACAAAATCAGGGCTCAGCGCCTCAATAATGAGGACAATATCCAGATCTTTGGTGGCCCGAAATTCTTCCCCGGCTTCATCCATAGTGATCCAGGATGCGACACCACCGATGAGGACGTATTGATCCTGATATTTTTTGAAATACTCGCCAAACAGTTTTAGTCCCCGAATTTCATCCATGGGTATTGATCCTTAAGTTCACTGAGCGCCAGTTGGACCCGTTCATCCTGATTATCTTTCTGTGTCAGATACAGAGATATTTCATCAACGATATGTGTTGAAGCTTTGGGACTCCGGTAGCTCCAGATTTCAACTGTAGCTACAGCGCTGTCGATATGAGTCACTTCATCAAATTCCCCCCTTTTCAGGAGTGAAGTGAATACTTCCCGGGTCATCGCAAACACAGGCTTAGCGCCACGGGCCAGCATCGTGTATTCCGCTAAAGCGCTGTCTCCGGCATAACAGACCCCCTCATCTAAAGGAGGTAGCTTGTTAATCCAGACGATTTTCTTCACCGGATTACGCATCAGCAGAAGAGATTTTACGAAAGTCTCTGAGCGCGAAAATCTGAGTGAATAAAATCGGGTCGAAAAATCTTTCTCATGCGTTGAAGCAAGAAGCCCGGATTTTGTCAGCTCAGAAATGGCTTTTGAGAGCGTCACGCGACTGTAATTATATAAGCCCATCAACTGCTCAGCCGTACAGGTAATACCGGATTTAGAGAATGACTCATCCCATAAAAGCTGGATGAGCATAGCCTGAGTGGCCGGAGAAAAATCGTTTTGCACGTCTTTGCCGGCGCTTTTTTTACGAATTCTGAAGGCATCGCGCAAATCCATGGCCAGTTCAGGAATAAATAACTGCTTTTTAATCGCAATAAAATTTATGTGATGGTCAATCAAGCTGCGGCGTTCCGCCAGATTCATATTTTCGCAGACGTAGACAACCACCTTATCTGTCATCTTTTCAATGAGTGACAGACGTTTCCTTATCGTGACAATGCCCGGATAGGTGTCATCCCGCTGTAAAGCCGCCAGCAGAATCAGAGGAGCGTCACCCGGCACACCAACTTCCAGTTCGAAGAAACCAAACAACTCCTGAAGACTGAATGAAACTGAGAGTTTTACTTCGGTGGCTGTAGTGCGAAAGCCTAAAACCGTTTCAAGGTAGCTAACCAGTTGCGTTATCTTCTGTGTCATTTGCAGATCCGTGTAAAGTCATTTTTTAAAGTATAAAGCAAATCACTTTATACATCGAAAAAGACTTTACACGGTGTGACCCTACTTAAATATCTTCTGCACAAACTCCGCATAGGCCGGGCGCCAGACGTCCATTTCATGGCCGAGATTCGGGTATTCGTGGTAATCGAATTTAATCTTTTTCTCTTCCAGCTCGGTTTTCAATCCGGCAATGTCCTTCCCTGTTACCACATCTTTCTCGCCGACAACCACGGTGAAATTCTTCAGTTGTGCATTGATTTTTTCCGGTTCAGCTAAGCGTTTCGCCACATCCGCATTGGGTACGGTGGTGGTGCTGACACCGCTGAGTGTCGCCAGCCAGCCAAACTGGTCGAGATGCGTCATGCCACTGACCAGCGTCTGATAACCGCCTTGTGAAAGCCCGGCCAGCGCGCGTCCGGTTGCGTCATCACGCACACGGAAGGTTTTAGAAATCAGCGGGATAATATCACCGGTCAGCTCTTTATCTGCGGCGGCAGCATTGCGCGGATAAAACTCTTTGCGGCGATCTTTGGTGACGTAATCTTCCGGCACCACGCCTTTGGCGTCGGTTTCGGTATCCGGAATGACCACCAGCATCGGCACGATTTTTTTCTCCGCCAGCAGGTTATCCATGATTTGCGGAATGCGCCCCTGATCCAGCGCCGAGCGACCGGTGTCGCCAAAGCCGTGATAGAAATACAGCACCGGCAACGGCTGTGAAGCATCGGTGTAACCCGGTGGCGTCCACACCGCGACCTGACGCTCGGAATTCAGCGCGGCGGAATGATAGGTCAGCGTGCGGACTTCGCCGTGCGGCACGTTTTTCACATCAAGAATACTGCCGGGCACCAGGATCAAACTGGTATTCACCTGACGCTGTGGCTTGGGCATTGCACTGCCAGGATCGGCAATCCTCAAGCCATCCACGTTGAAGAAATATTCATAGAGATCAGGCTTCTGTGCACCCGATGTCCAGCTCCAGACACCTTTATCGTCCTTGGTCATCTGATGCGGAATGTAGGTCACCGGCGTGGCACCGGTCACCACATCGACATGTTCGGCAGTCGGCGCATACAGCCGGTAAGTGATGGTTAAATCAGGATTCACCGCCGTGATGTAATTTTTCGCAGGCACCGACGCATCAGGATCCTGCGGCAAGCTTTGCGCAGAGACGGTCAGCGGGAACGGCGCGCTGAGCGCCAGAATCAAAAGCGTGGCAAGATTCAGCCGGTTACGGGTCATCATCCTTTCCTTCTGGGTTGGCGTGAGCAAACGGACAACCTGTCCTCAAGTAACTCACTGTTTTTGCACAACTCTCAGAGTAGGTTATTTTTACCGCCAGCGAGCGTGATCGGCGTCACTGTTCCGAAGATGCATCTAAAGCATGAAGCTGCGGCAGTGCACTCAGCCGCTGATAAGCAAAATCCCAGAAAGTCCGTACCTTGCGTGGCATTTGCTGTACCTGCTGCGCCACCAGTTGTACCGGCAACGGCAAAGGTTCGAAATCCTTCAGCAGCCGCACCATACGGCCTGCCTGCACATCATCCCTGATCTGATACGACAATAACCGTGCTATCCCCTGCCCGCTGCGCACCGCCAGCAGTTGCGATTCCACATCGTTGGAAAGCAAACGTGGCGACAGCCGCACGCGCAAATCGTCCTCATTCGGCCCGAAACGCCATTCACGGATTTGGGTGCGCAGCGTGCCCATCACCGTCTGATGAGAAGCGAGTTCCGACGGATGTTGCGGTTCACCATGCTGCGCCAGATACGCCGGACTGGCGACCAGAACGCGGGTGACTTGCGCAACCTTACGGGCGACTTTGCCTGAATCTTCCTGATGACCGATGCGCACCGCCAGATCTAACCCTTCGTCAATCAGATCCAGATTACGGTCATTTAACATCATTTCGATTTGCATATCAGGATGTTGCGCCAGAAATTCCATCACCAGCGGCGCGACGTGTTTACGACCAAACTGTACCGGTGCGGTGATGCGCAGCAGGCCGCTGAGCTGGGTTTCTGCGGTATCTTCTACCGCGTTCTGATACTGGCTGAGCAGCAGTCGCGCTTTTTCCGCCAGCCGTGCGCCTGCTTCTGTCGGCGCCAGACTGCGCGTGGTGCGCTCGACCAGCCTTGCGCCGAACCGGTGTTCCAGCGAGGCAATGGCGCGGGTGATCGCCGGAGGAGAACGGTGAAGTTTACGGGCAGCTTCCGCCAGGCTGCCATACTGAAGTACAGCGACAAAAATCGCCATTTCATCTAAACGGTCCATAGATTCTTCCACCAGGTGAAACGCTCAATTTCAATCTTCGTGGATCCCAATCATTTGATGCAAGAGTAATCTTGACGCCAGACCCATAAAGGAGACATTCCATGCCAGCCATTCAACTTTACAGCACACCGCTTTCCGGCCATTGCCACCGCGTAACTCTGTTGCTGAACATGCTCAGCCTGCCCTTTGAGAACAAAGACGGCGGCAAAGACATTCGTCAAACCGCCGAATTCGCGCAGTTAAATCCGCTGCAGCAGGTGCCGGTGCTGACCGACGGCGAACTCGTTGTCACCGACAGCAATGCGATTCTGGTGTATCTGGTGAAACGTTACGCGTCCGACAGCCACTGGTTGCCGGAAGATCCGGTGCAGGCCGCTGAGGTGCAAAAATGGTTGTCCCGCGCCGCCGGTGAAGTGCGTTACGGCCCGGCATCTGCCCGTATGGTGAAACAGTTCGCGGCACCGGAATCTTATGAAAGCGCGCTGGCCGTGACGGCAAAGTTTCTGCCACAGCTTGAACAGCATCTGGAAAGCCGCGAGTTTCTGGCGACGGAGCGGGCCACCATTGCCGATCTGGCCTGTTACAGCTATGTGGCGACGGCTCCGGAAGGCGGCGTTTCGCTGGCGGATTACCCGGCGATTCGCCGCTGGCTGAAACGGGTGGAAAGCCTGCCGGGCTTTACGCCACTTCCGGCGTTGCCACTGCCTGAAATTGTGGGGTAAAACGCGATGAACAATCCTTTCCATGCAGACGAAATCCTGGCACAGGACATGGCAGGGTTTGATGTTTCCGCACACGGCATCCGCGATGCGATGCCGGAACAGCACCGGCTTTTTTTCGCCGCGCTGCCGTATCTGTTTATCTCAACACTGGACGAAAACGGCTGGCCGGTGGCAACTCTGCTGACCGGCCCCGCCGGGTTTATCAGTACGCCGGATGACATCCATTTGCGGATAAATGCGCCGCGACGGGCGGACGATCCGGCCCTGGCCGCTTTACAGCCGGGGAAACAGATTGGCGGGCTGGGGATCGATTTTTCCAACCGGCGGCGTAACCGCGTGAACGGCAGGATCGGGCGCATGGATAAAAACCGCATTGAGATCGTCGTCGATCAAAGTTTTGGTAATTGTCCGCAGTATATCCAGATACGCAAACTGGCCGATGTGCCCGTCAGTTTGCCGCTGGCTGCGCGGGAGGATATGACCGAACCGGATGCTGACGCCCGCGCACTGATTGCCCGCGCCGATACGTTTTTTATCGCCAGCCACGCGCACGGCGGTGCCGATGTGTCGCATCGCGGCGGCCAGCCGGGATTTGCGCATCTGGTGGGAAACCGCTTGTGGGTGCCTGATTTTCGCGGCAACCGTTATATGAATACGCTGGGGAATTTGCTGGCAGAACCGCGTGCAGCGCTGCTGTTTATCGATTTCGAAAACGGTGACCTGCTGCATCTTCAGGGACACACGCAAATCCACTGGCAGCCGGAGGATATTCCCGGGCCAGCAGGCGCAGAACGTTACTGGAGTCTGGACATCACCCGCGTGTGGCGCTTTCGCGGCGCACTGCCGTGGCGGGCAGAGGTGGCGGACTTCTCTCCTGCAACCCTCAGCAGTGGCAACTGGCCGGATAATCAGCGGCCAATTTCCTGACGCACCGCCTCCGGCAGACCGGATACCACCAACTGGTAGGAATCATCAATCAGATAATAAAACTGTGAATCGGGCAGCGAGCCGTCGAGGAACACGGTATTCCAGTGCGCTTTGTTGAGATGATCTCCCGGCACAATATCCGGATGTGCTGCCCGTAATTGCTCTGCCAGTTCAGGGCTGGTTTTCAGCGAAATAGCCTCGCGGCCATCAATTTCACACACCATGGCAAACATCGCGTCGCCCACTTTTACCTGATTTGCGCCGCGCTGATTTTCAACACTTTGCTCCGCACCGGGTTTTCCCATGCAATAGGTCAGCAATTCCGAACTGGTCATGTTTGGGTTTCTCCTTGTAACGTGATGGCTACGTAGCACGAAAGTGCCCTCGGTTAACCATAGCAAACCTGAACGATTTACAGGCTTAACACAGACGTCTTTTCTTTGCCGGTGACAGGATCTGGAATCTCCCCTTTTTTGCGCGCGCCGATTTCCTCAATGATTCTGGCAAAGCGTTCCTCATTGAGTTTGTAAAATACGCCCATAATGATCGCCGCACTGATAGCCAGTGCACAGGGCCAGATAAAGATCAGCTGACGCAAACCGAGTAAGGTCGCGCTGCCCTGCACCGCATTCGGGATATAACCGATTTGAGTCAGCATAATTCCCGGCAGGAATCCGGCAAGCGCGGCAGATATTTTTCGTGAAAAGGTATAACCGGTATACACCGAGCCTTCGGCACGAATACCGGTTTTCCATTCGCCATAATCCACGGTATCTGGCACCAGCGCCCAGTTCAGGCTGTTGACAAATGCGGTGCCAAAAAATGCCATGCAGGAAAACAGCACAAAGCTTAACGAGCTGTTTCCCCACAGGAAATTAAGCATATCGCCGGTTGCCCACAACAGTAATCCCCCCAGGTACACCTGTTTTTTGCCAAAGCGTTTCACGCAACCCGGCACCAGAAAGACACCGACCAGAATGCAGCCCATGCTGAAAAACCCCATCCACGACAACAGATGAATATCATTAAGCACGTACTGCGTGTAATACACCTGGATCGCCAGTTTGATGTTAAACGCCGCCAGCGTACACAGATTGGCGAGGCACAGTACCAGCAACGGCGGATTACGAGATATGGCGCGAAACGACCGCAGGATGCCGGATTTATGTCCCGCAGGCGTGAGTTCAACGTAACGTTCCCTGACGCCGCGATAGCACCAGCCCATACACAGAATGCCGCAGGTGGCGAAAATCAGGGCAGCGGAGAAATACCCCACCGAAGGGGAATTACCGAACAACGCCTGTACCGGCATAAACCCGACGGTACACAACAATAATCCGAGCGTGGCACCGCCCTGGCGCCAGGCGGCAAGCTGCGCCCGTTCATGGGGATTTTTGGTGATAGCGGGCACCATCGCGCCGTATGAACAATTCATCAGGCTGTAGAACAAGCCGAACAACATAAACAGTACGGTGGCGAGCGCCGTTTTCACCGGCAGGCCGAAATCATTCGCCATAAACTGCGCCGTCGCGATCAGCCCTACCGGGACGGAGGCATACAAAATGAACGGTCTGAACTTACCCCGCGCACCAATATGACGGCGGGAATCAAGTAACACGCCGGTCAGCATATCGGTGAAAGCGGTGAAAAACTTCGCCACCAGGAAGATGATGCCGCCATAAAACGCCGGCATGCCCAGTTCATCGGTATAAAACTTCAGGAGATACAGCGTCCCGATACATAACATCAGGTTCGAGCCAAAATCGCCCATTCCATAGGCGCACTTCTCACGCAACGTCAGCGGATCAGGGTGATGACAATCCTTCATAGGCGATCCTCAAAGCGCCCCGCAGGGCGCTGTTACAGTGAATGCATTATGCCGTCTGCTTACGCTGCTCAATTTCCGCAACGATGCGCACGTACATTTTCTCGTTGAGGTTATAGAAACAGCCCATCGCCACGATGGTGATTGCCGCCAGCGCACAGGGATAAATGAAGATCAACTGACGCAGCCCTTCCTGCGTGTGCGCCGACTGCACCACGTTAGGCACATAGCCGATTTGCGTCAGCATCAGGCCGGGGAAGAACCCCGCCAGTGCCTGTGAAACTTTGCGAAAGAAGGTGAAACCGGTGTAGACCGTGCCTTCCGAACGCACGCCGGTGCGCCACTCGCCGTATTCCACCGTGTCGGACACCAGCGCCCAGTTCAGGCTATTGACGAACGCCGATCCGAAGAACGCCAGACAGGAGAACGCGACAAAGCTGACCGAGCCGCTGCCATAGAAGTAGTTAAGGATGTCGCCGACAATCCACAGCGCCAGACCGCCGATATACACTTTTTTCTTACCGAATCGCCGGACGGCGGCAGGCATCAGGAACACGCCAATGAAAATGCATCCCATGCTGAAAAAACCCATATAAGAGAGCAGGATCGGGTCATTCAGCACGTACTGCGTGTAATACACCTGAATCGCCAGTTTGACGTTAAACGCCCCCAGCGTGCAGAGATTGGCGATGCACAGAATGAACAGCGGACGGTTACCGGCAATCGCCCGGAATGACGGCAACAGCCCCGGTTTTTGCGTATCACTGGCGGGCTGCGCCTCGACATAACGCTCTTTCACGCCGGCATAACACAGCCACATAAACAGTAACCCGACCAGCGAGAACAGCGTCGCCGCAAAGATATAACTGCGCTGCGAACTGCCTTCGAGCAGATTCATCACCGGCACAAAACCGACAGTGCACAACAGCAGTCCCAGCGTGGCACCACCCTGCCGCCATGCCGCGAGTGACGCCCGCTCGTCCGGGTTTTTGGTGATAGCAGGCACCATCGCGCCATACGAGCAATTCATCATGCTGAAAAACAGCCCGTACAACATAAACAACAGTGTTGCCACGACGGTTTTACCGGTGATTTCAAACGGTGTGCCGACGAAATTGGCGACGGCCAGCAACGTCACCGGAAACGCGGCGTACAATACGAAGGGGCGGAATTTGCCCTTTGGCCCGATCTTACGGCGCGAATCCAGCATGATGCCGGTGCCCATATCGGTAAATGCGGTAAAGAATTTGGCGATCAAAAAGATAATGCCGCCGTAAGTCCCCGGCAGGCCGAGCACGTCAGTGTAAAATTTCAGCAGGTACAGCGTGCCAATATCGAGCAGGATATTGGAGCCTAAATCCCCCATGCCGTAGGCCAGTTTTTCCCTGAAAGGCAGGCGCAGGGTCGCGGGGTTTTCCGATGTTGTCTGACTCATTATTATTCTCCTTCACCCGCCGGGGCGATGTATTCCCCCCCGGCGGGCAAGCCTTATCAGAGGTGACGTAATGCACCGAACAGCGCTGCCCACTCGCTGTCTGCACGATAAAAGACCGGCGGCTGTCCTAACGGCGCGGCCACCGTAATATCGCCGCCGTGATGCGTTTCCCCGGTCCAGGCGTTGATCCACGTATCCTGCGGCAGATACAGCGACCAGTCGCTGCGCCCTTCTTCATGCACCGGTGCCACCAGCAGATCGCGGCCAAACAGGTACTGATATTTCAGGGTATAGGTGCGGGCATCGTCTTCGTAATGCAGGAACAACGGACGCATCACCGGTAAACCGCGCTGACTGTTTTGTTGCACGGCCTGCCGGATATACGGTTTGAGATGAGTGAACACGCCGGTCATGCGGGCGAAATGCGCAATGGTTTCCGCGTCGCCGTCAAACTGCCAGTTATCGCCCGGACGGTTGCCTTCGTGAGTGCGCATCATCGGGGTGAAGGCGCTGAAATCGCACCAGCGCAGCAGCAGTTCCTTGCTGCGTTTCATCTCGAACAGCGTGGTGTAACCGCCAATATCGCTGTGATGCAGACCGTGGCCGCTCATTGCCAGCGACAAGGCCGCCGGGATCACCGAGGCCAGCCCGTCATCCAGGCTCCAGTCAACGTTCTGATCACCCGCCCACATCATCGTCGAATATTTCTGGCTGCCGGTGTAACCGGCGCGCATAAAGAACAGCACCTCGCCGAGCTTGCCGGTTTCCTGCAAGGCTTCGTAGTTACATTTCGCCCACAGTGCGGGCCAGGCGTTATGCATGATTTCCGCACTGACGCCGTTGTGCAGGAAGGTATCGGTTGGCAGATATTCACCGAAATCCGCCATCCAGCCGCCACATCCCAGTTCAATCAGGTTCTTTTTGATGACGTTTTTGAACCAGTCATAGGCAGCAGGATTGGTCAGATCGACCACGCCTGCGTAAAACTCGCCGAACTCGACGTGATAATCGCCCCCCCGTGGCATCTTTGGTCAGATAGCCTTTTTTTGAGGCTTCGGCACACAAATCCCGATCGCTGGCGACATACGGATTGATGTAAGAAAGGAACTGCACGCCCTCTTCTTTCCACTGAGGAATACGCTGGTCGAGTTGCGGATACAGCTCACTGTTCCACTTCCAGTTCCACATCACGCGTTTGCCGAATGAGGTCATGCGGATACCGGACCAGTCCTGCGCCCAGATGCCGTTGACCTTCACGCCGCCTTCGCGCATCACGTCGAGTTTCTGCTGGCAGACTTCCGTGCCGCCCTGAATACCCAGCGTCACGCCGTCGTATACCCAGTCCGGTAATTCCGGCTGGCGGCCCAACAGCGCAGTGAGTTTTTCCAGCAGGCTGATATAGTCGTCGGCACATTCAAAACGCAGCGTGGCGCTATCTTCCCAGAAGGCCAGTTCGTGGTAGTCCGGCGCGCTGAAATCGAAATTCATATAACCGCTGTTTTCAACATGGCAGTAAACCTTCTGCGTGCTGACAAAGGTCGGCTGGGGGAAGAACGTCCAGTAATAGTCGCCGCCTGCGTTCTCTTTGCAGTCGGCCTGCCAGGTCACATAGGTTTGTTTGTTGCGCCCGACGCCCTGCTCGCTGGTCCACAGCGGGAAAGGTTTGCCGCGCAAATCAAAGTAAGAGAATTGTTCACCGCAGCCGTAAATATGATCTTGCGGTTGCGCTGCCAGCCGCAGCCAGATGCGGTTATGTGCGCGGTTATCATTTTGCAGGTTGAGCTGTAAACGCCCGTTATCATCGGTGGTGATAACCAGCGTGGCGCTGAGCGTATTGCCACGGCTGAAATGTAAGTGCCATCCCGCGGGTTGCGCAGTGATCTTAACGTCTGTCAGGGCGACCTTTTCATTCAGACGATCTTTAATACTGAAATTACCGCGAAACATATCGATATCCGCTTCGCCGCCGCCAATCCACAAACAAGGCGCTTGCGCGGTATGACGTAAAATCAGACGCTGTTGATAAATCAGCGAAAATTCGTTATTACCGGCGATAAATTCAATCTGAGTATTTTTATTTTGTAGAGTACTCATGATGGTCTCCGTGATTTTTATTTTGCATTAACGTCCAGCAGACCCGCAGCCACGGCAGGCGCCAGCCCAGGTGCCAGCGGCAGACGCGGGATCACCAGGCAGTGCAGCAGATGATAAATATCCTGTTTGCCGTCCCAGACTTTGGTGGTGACGTTGTTGTCAGTGTCCAGCTCCTGCCACCACGAACCATTTTCGTAGTCCATCAGGTATTTCACGCAGTAATCCCACCAGGTCTGATACCAGGTTTCGTATTGCGCCTCGCCGGTCACGCAGTGCAGTGCATACGCGGTGCCCATTGCCTCCACAACCGGCCAGCGCACGCGTTCACGCACGATGGGTTTCCCGTCCCAGTCAACGGAATAAACAAAACCGTCTGCGCCATCCGGTGCCCAGGCATCGCGGAGGGTGGCGTGGAACAGCCCTTTGGCATCTTCCAGCAACCAGGCTGGTGGCGTTTCAAAACGGGCTTCCAGCGCGGCATGCAGATGCAGCATCAGCCGTCCCCATTCGATCCAATGCCCCGGCGTGCCGCCGTAAGCGCGGAAACGGTGCGCCGGATTATCTTTGTTGTAATCGCGGATCGGGTTCCAGTGCGTATCGAAATGTTCATTAACGCGATACTCGCCGGGCCGGGCGACGTCATGAATAATGACCGAGGCAATTCTCAATGCGCGATCCAGCCATTTGCGTTCGTGCGTGACGTCATAAACAATCAGGAAAGCTTCGACGGCGTGCATATTCGCATTGCCGCCGCGATAGGCTTCGGTTTCGCTGAAGGCTTCATCCCACGACTCGAGACACATCTGTTCGTCTTCACTCCAGAAATACTTTTCGATCACGCCGATGGCCTGATCGAGTAACGCTCCGGCCTCAGGATGGCCGGTGGTGACCGCGCTGGCGGCGCCCAGCAAAACAAAGAAATGCTGATAACCTTGTTTCGAGGCATCCACCACGCCTTCATCATTTACGCAGGCGTACCAGCCGCCGTATTGTTTATCCGCCAGCGCGCCGTTGAGGGCACGGATGCCGTGATCCACCAGCGCATACGCACCGGGACGGCCCATGCCTGCGGCAACGGAATAGACGTGCAGCATGCGGGCAGTGATCCACAAATGGGTGCCCATCTCTGCCCGGACCTGGCCGTTATTGCCCAGCCAGCCAAAGCCGGTGGCCACAGCGGCATTTTTGCCAAAATCGAAGATCCGGTCGGTTTCCTGCTCAAGCCAGCGGTGGTGGCTCAACGTGTTAAACCATTTCATTTTCCACTCCTTTCGTTAGCGGCGGCGCGCCATCATCTCGTCCACAATGTCGCCCAGGCGCTGTAATTTCGGCGCGGAAACATCCCTGAGCATGAGTTCGGTATCAGGTAAACCGACCACGGATGACCAGACCGCACGGCCTGCGAGGAAACCGGACGCGCCCGCCGTCATGGCGACGCTGACCGCGCGCGGGAAGAGTTTTTCATCAACACCGGAGGAGAGGATCACCCACGGCATATGAATATGTTCATTGAGGTGTTGCGATGCACGTAGCAGTTCAGCCTGCGTACCGCGCCCGCTGAGTGGCATTTCGACTTTATAAAGATCAGCGCCGCTGTCGCCGAGTTCTTTTGCGGCATCGATAATCGCCTGTTCGCGGTCAAATTTGTCGCCACGACGCGGCGGCCTGACCACCGGCTCGATAATGCTCAGCAGCCCGTGTGCATGGCAGCGCTGATTAAATTCCTTCACCATCGCCAGACGTTGCTGCGGATCTTCATCGCTGCGCCACAGCACCAGTAATTTCAGCGCCTTACCGCCGTTTTCCCGGACCTGTTGCGGATCCACACTTTTATCGATCACCACGCTGTCCACCGGAATGCCGTTGCCCGGAATAAATTCGTCTGCCGCGACAATCATGGCGCAGCTTTTCGCGATGGCCTGTTGCTCAACAATCTGGCGGTAACAGAACTGCTGATCGACCAGAATCGCCGAGGCGTACGGCGATAAAATCCGCGCGGCATTGACTTTAAAATCAGTCAGCACCTGATCGGCGACCGGGGCTTTCGCGCCGGCTGCCGCGAACATTAAGCGCATCGCTTCACGCTGATCGACCGCCAGCATGGCGAAGCCGCCGGACGGACGGGTGATATCGTTAAGGCTGTAATGAGTCATTTAACTTTCCTTGGTTAATGCGTTACGGATGTGTTTTCTGAGCCAGACCGGCGCTGGTGCGCACCTGCTCAAGAATGGCGGTCCAGTCCTGACGCCCGCGCCCGGCGGCACGCGCCTGGTTGTACACTTCGCGGGAAGCCGCACCGAGCGGCATCGGCACATGCAACTGATTAGCGACGTCCAGCGCGATACCGAGGTCTTTATGGGCGAGGTCAATCATGAAGGCCGGTGACAAATCACCTTTCAGCACTTTGTTCGGCCATGAGGTGGTGAAGTGGCCTTTTCCGGCCGGGGTGCCGCTCATTACCTGCAGCGCCACATCAAAAGAGAGATCCAGCGCTTCGCACAGCACGGCGGCTTCGGCGGAGAGCGCATTCAGGGCGATACTCATGTAGTTATTGATCAGCTTGACGCGGATGCCTTTGCCCGGCCCGCCCGCGTTAATCAGCTCCGAGCCCATCGCCATCAACACTGGCCTCGCGCGCTCAACCTGTTCTGCCGTGCCGCCTGCCAGTAGCAGTAAGGTACCGGCCACTGCGTGATCAGAGGTTCTGCCCACCGGCACATCCATCATGCTGAAGCCTTTTTCGTGCATCTGCGCAATCAGCTTGTCGGTCTGTAACGGATGGATAGTCGACATATCAATAACCAGCGCGGACGGGCTCAGGGTTTCGCAAATACCATCACGGCCAAATAAAACCTCACTTACCAGATCGCCGTTGGGCAGCATAGTAATGACAAATTCTGCGCCCGCCGCCGCTTCTGCCGCGCTCTTGCTGCCCGTTGCCCCCTGCCGTATCAGTGAGTTAACTGCCTGCGGGTTGAGATCGAACACCGCTAACCGGTGTCCCTGTTTAATCAGATTGGCCGCCATCGGAGCGCCCATTTGCCCCAGACCAATAAATGCCACGTTTGCCATCCGTCTCTCCTTTGTGCTGATCAGGCATGTCACTTTTTGATAATCAGCGGTGTCTGTGTTTGTCGTTTTTTGATCGTATTTGTAATTTAAGGTCAAAAAATTGACAGCCATCACTTTTTTAACAATTCACTAAATTAAAATAACCCCATCAAAACACGCTTAAGGAATAGCCATGATTCGTATCGCCTGTGTCGGAATTACCGTGATGGACCGGATCTATTACGTTGAAGAACTGCCTGCGGAAGGAGGGAAGTATGTCGCTGAAAAATATCATGAAGTGGGTGGCGGTCCGGCGGCCACGGCTGCGGTGGCGGCGGCCAGACTGGGCGCACAGGTGGACTTTATTGGTCGCGTGGGCGATGACGATACCGGCAACCGGCTGCTCGCGGAGCTGGAATCCCTGGGGGTAAATACCCGCTATGTCCGTCGCGTTGAGCAGGCCCGTTCTTCGCAATCCGCCATTCTGGTGGACAACAAAGGTGAGCGGATCATCATCAATTATCCCAGCCCGGATTTACCCGTTTCCGCCGAGTGGTTACAAGCCATCGACTTTTCCCAGTGGGATGTAGTGCTGGCTGATGTGCGCTGGCATGACGGCGCGAAGCAGGCGTTTACCCTGGCGCGCCAGTCCGGTGTGCTCACCGTGCTGGATGCCGATGTGACGCCACAGGATATCGCCGAACTGGTGGCGTTAAGCGACCACAGCGCCTTTTCCGCGCCCGGTTTGCAACGGCTGACCGGAAAAACGGACGCCGGTTCTGCGTTAGTTGACGCCCAAACGCTCACAAATGGTCATGTGTATGTCACGCAGGGCGGGCAAGGTTGTCTCTGGCTGGAAAATGACCGTCTGCATCATCAGCCGGGTTTTGCCGTCAACGTAGTGGACACCACCGGCGCAGGGGATGTTTTTCACGGCGCACTGGCGGTCAGTCTGGCCCATGGAGCGTCGCCCGCCGAAGCCGTGCGCTTTGCCAGCGGCGTTGCTGCACTGAAATGTACCCGGCCGGGTGGCCGTGCGGGGATACCTGACTGTGATCAGGCCCGGTCTTTTTTGTCACTTTCTGTATAGAATACGACTCAGACGCTCATTTTAAAGGATGTATCCATGAGTCTTACTGAACTGACCGGTAATCCGCGCCACGATCAACTGCTCGCATTGATTGCCGAGCGTGGTTACATGAACATTGAAGAACTGGCGGCGTTACTGGATGTCTCGACCCAAACCGCCCGCCGCGATATCCGCAAGCTCAGCGATCAGGGGCTGATCACGCGCCATCACGGTGGCGCGGGACGTGCCTCAAGTGTGGTCAATACTGCCTTTGAGCAGCGCGAGATTTCCTGGACGGAAGAGAAAAAAGCCATTGCGGAATCCATCGCCGATTACATCCCCGACGGCTCAACGGTGTTTATCACCATTGGCACCACAGTCGAGCAGGTCGCGCATTCGCTGCTCAATCATAACCGGCTGCGGATTATCACCAATTGTCTGCGCGTCGCGCATATTTTGTATAAGAACCCGCGCTTTGAGGTGATGGTGCCTGGCGGCACGCTGCGCCCGCATAATGGTGGCATTATCGGCCCGGCGGCCACGGCTTTTGTCGCCGGATTTCGTGCCGACTATCTGGTGACCAGCGTCGGCGCAATTGAAAGCGACGGTGCCCTGCTGGAGTTCGATGTCAACGAGGCCAGCGTGGTGAAAACCATGATGGCGCATTCACGCCATATCCTGCTGGCTGCTGACCATACCAAATTTCATGCCTCAGCGGCGGTCGAAATCGGCAATGTCTCACAGGCCACGGCGCTGTTCACCGACGAACTTCCGCCCGCCGGATTGCTCAAGGTGCTGAAAAACCATCAGGTCGAAGTGATAAAAGTCAGTACCGCGGAATAAAAAAGGCCGACATTTCTGTCGGCCTTAATCAACATCTTATCCCCTAAATAATTCGGGTTGCGGGAAGGCGGTAAGCTCACGCAGCCCGAAGTATGACGGGGATTTACTGAACCGCGGCGAAAGCCTCAGCCACTTGCTTCACATTGTGGTGATTCAGACCGGCCATGCAGACGCGGCCGCTGAGTATCAGGTAAACGCCAAATTCTTCACGCAGACGGACAACCTGCGCTTCGCTGAAACCGGTGTAGCTGAACATCCCGCGCTGTTGCAGCAGGTAGTCAAAATTACGGCCCGGCAAGGCGGTTTTCAGGCTGTCGACCAGCGTGTGGCGCATTTCGAGAATACGGGTACGCATTTTCTCGACTTCGGCTTTCCACTGGGCATTCAGCGCGCTGTCGCTCAGGACTTTCGCCACTACTTTCGCGCCGAAGCTTGGCGGGCTGGAGTAGTTACGGCGCACGGTGGCTTTCAGTTGCCCCAGTACACGTCCCGCCGCATCGCTGTCTTCACAGACCACAGACAGGCCGCCGACACGTTCGCCGTACAGGGAGAAGATTTTCGAGAAGGAGTTGCTGACGAAGCAGTTCACACCTGCCGCAGCCATCGCCCGGATGGCGTAAGCGTCATCGTCAATGCCCGCGCCAAAGCCCTGATAAGCGATGTCGAGGAACGGGATCAGCTCACGCTGTTTGGTGATTTCAATCACCTGATCCCACTCCGCTGGCGTCAGGTCAGAACCGGTCGGGTTGTGGCAGCAAGGGTGCAGCAGCACAATGCTTTGCGCTGGCAAGGTTTTCAGGCGGTCAATCATCGCCGGGAAATTTACCCCCAGCGTCTCCGGGTCAAAGTACGGATAGGTATGCACTTTGAAGCCTGCGCCTGCAAAGATAGCCACGTGGTTTTCCCAGGTCGGGTCGCTCACGTAAACTTCTGAATTCGGGAAATAAAACTTCAGGAAATCAGCACCGACTTTCAGTGCGCCGGAACCGCCGACGGTCTGAATGGTCGCAATACGCTGTTGTTTCAGCGCCGGATGATCGGCACCAAACAGCAATTCCTGAATGCCTGCGCGGTATGCGGGCAGACCTTCCATTGGCAGATAGACTGACGCGGCCTGTGGCCCGGCGTTCAGTTGTTGCTCTGCATTTTCCACTGCCGCCAGTTGCGGAATAATACCCTGCTCGTCGTAATAAAGACCGATGCTCAGGTTTACCTTATCTTGTCTCGGATCGGTCTTGAAGCTTTCCATCAGCGACAAAATCGGGTCACCGGCATAGGCATCGACATGTTGGAACACGGTATACATCTCCTTGGTTTGGTTAAGTGGCGCTGCGATCCACATCCGGCAACCCGGCGCATCGCAACTGTTTCACAGACTATCAAAGTTCGTTAAAAAAGATGACAACTATGTTGTCGATTTTCGGGCACTCATTGCGTATCAAACCGTCCGTTCGCCTGAGATGCTGATCCGCTCACATCAACTACGATCAAATGGACATCTCATTCTTCCCGGAGCAAACCAATGACAACTCAACACTCACTGCAAGGTAAAGCCGCTTTCGTTCAGGGCGGTTCACGCGGCATCGGTGCCGCCATCGTTCAGCGTCTGGCCCGCGAAGGCGCCAGCGTGGCCTTCACCTACGTTTCTTCTGAAGAAATTTCCGGCCCTGAAGCGGGGTATATCACCGGCGCAAATCTAACGATTGACGGCGGTTTCGGCGCGTAACACTTGCCGGTTCATTCATAAAAATGGCGCAGTCCCCTGCGCCATTTTTTTATCCATTTCGTCAGACGCTGTAGCGCCCCGGACGGTGATTCATCGCAATGATCAGGTTGACGATCACCGCGCCCAGCACCGAAGCAATCAGCATTTCAAGGCTGACGACAAACAGCGATGCCAGCACGATGCAGCAGTCCACACCCATTTGCAGTTTACCGGCTCGGATGCCGTATTTGTCCTGCAGGAACAGCGCCAGAATGTTCACGCCGCCCAGACTGGCTTTGTGGCGGAACAGGACAATGAAGCCGATGCCCATAATCACGTTGGCAAACAGCGTGGCGTAAAACGGCTGAAGATGATCGAAATGAACAAACAGCGGATGCAAATCAGAAAACACGGAAACCAGCGCGACTGCAGCAAAAGTTTTCAGTGTGAACTGCAAACCCATGCGACGAAAAGAGAGGTAATAAAAAGGTAAGTTGATGATAAAAAAGGCCGTACCGAATGATACCTGCGTCACGTAATGCGCCAGAAACGCCATTCCCGCCGTGCCGCCGGTCAGTGCGCCGACCTGACGCAACATCACCACACCAAAAGAGACCATCAGCGTACCGATAATGATCGCCAGCGCATCTTCAACCAGCGTGTGCCCGATGCGCGGCTGCTCAACCGGCTGTTTGATGTCGTCTACACTTGCCATAATTCCCTGTACCTCAAAATAATAATACTAAAGACTGATTTTGAGATAATTAATGAGATGGAGAGTTAAGGCAATATTCACGCATAGAATTTGCATTAAAAATCGAAAATAAGATTTTATGACGCGTTAATTATTCTTTACATGCACAGATCACGCATATTAATTCAAAATATTGCACCATTAAAGTGAGTCTGCACCAAAATAAATCACCCAAACAGTGCACCTGAAATACGCCCTTATTTTTCTCAGCTCAGCGTCAATAAGCCGTTTTCTTTTAAACGGTTAAGCACTACCGATGTTTTTACGTGGGCGACACTTTTATGGACTGACAGAATTTGGCTGATCAACATGCTTAAACCGGCTAAATCTTTCACCGCAACTTTCAGCAAATAATCCGCATCGCCAGTGGTTTTATAGGCATCAATAATGGAATCGACTTCGCCCAGCATGCTGTGAAATGCATCGACCTGTGCGTGCAAATGATTGATAAGCCTGACTTCAATCAGACCAATCATGCCTAAGTCGAGGGCTTCCGGTGCCAGACGGGCATGATAACCGAGAATGAGTTGTGCCTGTTCCAGACCAATCCGGCGTCGTGAACACTGTGATGCTGACAGTCCGACCAGCTCGCTTAGTTCCTGGTTAGTCAGTCTTCCGTTGGTTTGTAATAAGGTCAGAATTTTCAGATCGTAATCATCAATGCTGTACATGGCAGTGTTCCTGTCGCTTTAATTTTTATATGTGGATTCTTATTGCAAAAAACATTCCCACTATAACCAGTTATAAATACTTTTCGGCCGTTTTTTCTTATACTTGCGCATGATTTAAACGCAAGGAAAAAATAATGAAAAAAGTATTCTACTCTCTCGTTTTGCTGTCAGTTTTGCCCGGTCTCGCAAAAGCAGAGCCGGCATCTTCACGCCTTGAACGCGTATTACAGAAAGGCTCGCTGAATGTTTGCACCACCGGCGACTATAAACCGTATACATTTTTGAAAGAAAACGGTGAGTATGAAGGCATTGATATTGCAATGGCGGAATCGCTGGCGGCGAGTCTGGATGTGAAAGTGAACTGGGTACCGGTCACCTGGAAATCTCTGCCGGACGAAATGAGCGCAGGGCATTGTGATATCGCGATGGGCGGGATTTCGGTCACGCTGAAACGCCAGCAAAAAGCCTGGTTTGCCAACGTACTGGATCAGGACGGCAAAATCCCCCTGGTGCGCTGCGAAAATGTGCGTCAGTACCAGACGGTTGAGCAGTTAAACCGTGCCTCCGTGCGCCTGATTGAACCGGCAGGCGGTACCAATGAAGCCTTCGTACACAGCCATCTGCCAAAAGGCACGCTGACCCTGAGCGATAACGTGACCATCTTCCAGAAGCTGGTGGATAAGAAAGCGGATGTAATGATTACGGATGCTTCGGAAGCGCTGTTTCAGCAGAAACATTACCCGAAACTGTGTGCGGTAAACCCGAAGAAGCCGCTGCAATATGGCGAAAAGGCTTACATGCTGCCGCGTGATGACGTGAGCTGGAAGATGTATGTCGACCAGTGGCTGCACCTGAGCAAAGCCACTGGTGAATATCAGAAGATCGTCAGCCAGTGGCTGGCCGTGAAAAAGTAAGACTTAGTCGCCAATATAAACGCGGGCGACGCGCTCGCTGAGCTGGGTAATCAGCTCATAAGCACTGATACCGGTTGCCTGCGCAATGCGCTCAACCGGTAATTTCCCGCCCCAGAAAATCACTTCATCGCCGACCTTATCGGTCGCATCTGGCCCTAAATCGACAGTGATCATATCCATCGACACACGCCCGGCAACCGGCACTTCCCGACCATTGACCAAAACCGGCGTGCCGTTCGGCGCACTGCGCGGATAACCGTCGCCATACCCCATCGCCACCACGCCCAGGCGGGTATCACGGTTGCTGACCCAGGTACTGCCATAACCGACCGGCTCACCGGCAATATGTTCACGCACGGCGATCAGGCTGGAAGTCAGTGTCATTGCCGGTTGCAGCCCGAAATCGCTGGCCGTTCCGGTTTCCATTGGCGATACGCCGTACAAAATAATGCCGGGGCGAACCAGGTTCATATGCGATTCCGGCCACAACAAAATACCGCCGGAAGCCGCAATAGATTTTTGTCCCGGCTTGCCTTCGGCAAATTCATTAAAACAGTTCAGCTGTTTCGGTGTGGCGTTGCTTTCCGGTTCGTCCGCGCGGCAGAAATGGCTCATCATATTGACCGGCTGAACCACGTTTTTGCAGGCACTCAGACGCTGATAAAATGCATCGGCCTGTGCCGGATGAACGCCCAAACGGTGCATACCGGTATCGATTTTCAGCCAGACATTCAGCGGACGCGCGAGGTCAGCACTTTCCAGCGCATCAAGCTGTTCGAGGCTGTGAACAGCGGTATCAAGCTGATGTTCAATCAGCAACGGTAATTCGCTGGCGGAGAAAAAACCTTCGAGCAGGAGGATGGGTTTTACCACACCGGCTTTACGCAGCATCAGCGCTTCGCTAAGCCGGGAAACGCCGTAATAATCAGCGTCCTGCAAGCTATGCACCGTCTCCAGCAGACCGTGCCCATAAGCGTTTGCTTTCACTACCGCAACCAGACGACTTTGTGGCGCCAGATGACGCACCCGTTGCAGATTGTGTCGCAGAGCGCGGCGATCAATGACAGCCGTAGCCGCTTTCATTTTAAGTCCTTTGCATGAAATTGAGAGTTTCTGACAGCAAGGCTGAGAACCAAACCCCACCTAGCCTCCCCTTGTGAAAGGGGAGGGATAAATTCAAAACCCGGGAAGTTAATCCTCGTCGTATTGCGGGCCGCCATAGTTATCAAACCGCGACCACTGACCGTTAAAGGTCAGGCGGACGGTACCGATCGGGCCGTTACGTTGTTTACCGAGGATGATTTGCGCGATGCCTTTTTCTTCACTGTTATCGTGATAGACCTCATCACGATAGATGAACATGATTAAGTCGGCGTCCTGCTCAATGGAGCCGGATTCACGTAAGTCGGAGTTGACCGGGCGTTTATCCGCACGTTGCTCCAGGCTTCGGTTAAGCTGCGACAGCGCCACCACCGGCACCTGCAATTCTTTCGCCAGCGCTTTGAGCGAGCGGGAGATTTCGGCAATTTCCAGCGTACGGTTATCAGACAACGCCGGAACGCGCATCAGCTGGAGGTAGTCGATCATGATCAGGCTCAGGCCGCCGTGCTCACGGAAGATACGTCGCGCACGCGAACGAACTTCGGTTGGCGTCAGCCCGGACGAATCATCGATATACATGTTACGTTTTTCGAGCAGAATCCCCATGGTGCTGGAAATACGTGCCCAGTCTTCATCATCGAGCTGGCCGGTACGGATTTTGGTCTGGTCGACGCGCGAAAGCGACGCCAGCATACGCATCATGATCTGGTCGCCGGGCATCTCAAGGCTGAAGATTAAGACCGGTTTATCCTGCATCATCGCGGCATTTTCTGCGAGGTTCATCGCAAAAGTGGTTTTACCCATCGACGGACGCGCCGCCACAATGATCAGGTCGGATTTTTGCAAGCCTGCGGTTTTCTTGTCGAGGTCAGCATAGCCGGTTGAAACGCCGGTTACGCCGTCATGCGGGCGCTGGAACAGCTCTTCGATACGGGAGACCGTGCTTTCCAGAATACGGTCGATACTTTTTGGACCTTCGTCTTTACTGGCGCGGCTTTCGGCAATCTGGAATACGCGGGATTCGGCTAAGTCCAGCAGGTCTTCGCTGCTGCGACCTTGCGGATCATAGCCCGCGTCGGCAATTTCATTGGCGACGGAGATCATTTCCCGGACAACAGCACGTTCGCGCACAATGTCAGCGTAAGCGCCGATGTTCGCCGCACTGGGGGTGTTTTTAGAGAGCTCTGCCAGATACGCAAAACCGCCGACGGAATCCAGATCGCCTTTCTGTTCCAGCGATTCGGAAAGCGTGATCAGGTCGATTGGTTTGCTCATTTCCAGCAAACGCTGCATTTCGGTAAAAATCAGGCGGTGCGGGCGGCTGAAGAAGTCATTGCTGACCACCCGTTCGGCCACATTATCCCAGCGTTCGTTATCCAGCATCAGCCCGCCCAGAACGGATTGTTCAGCTTCCAGCGAATGCGGCGGAAGTTTCAACCCTTCCATCTGGCGATCGCGGTTTTCGTTCTGTTGATTGGTCGGTTTTTTTACTGCCATCTGTGGATTATTTCCTGCTCTAAGCGCCTGTTTTATGAGCGTCGGGTTTCCAAAAATCGGAGCCTGACTCGCGCGACAGTATAAACCATTTCAAAAGGGTATTAACCCTTAGTGCCGAAAATCTGGATTGTCCCTGACATTTAGCCTAGGGTTGAAATCAGACTCCATCACGAGGAAAAAACATGGCAAAGCGCATCCAGTTTTCTGAAACAGGCACCCCAGACGTTCTGCAATACGTTGATTATCAGCCACAAGATCCGCAGGCAGACGAAGTCCAGGTCGAGAATAAAGCCATCGGTATCAACTATATCGATACTTATGTGCGCAGCGGTCTGTACGCACCGGCCAGTTTTCCGGCGGGTTTAGGCACGGAAGCGGCAGGCATAGTCAGTAAAGTCGGTAGTGGCGTAACGGACATCAAACCTGGCGATCGTGTGGTTTACGCACAATCCGCGCCCGGCGCTTACAGCGAATTCCATAACGTACCACAGGAAAAAATCGCCCTTTTGCCGGACGCGATCAGCTTTGAGCAGGCCGCAGCCTCCTTCCTTAAAGGGCTGACAGTTTATTATTTACTGCGCAAAACCCATGAAGTACAGGCCGGTGAAACCATTCTTTTCCATGCCGCAGCCGGTGGCGTAGGCCTGATTGCCTGCCAGTGGGCGAAAGCGCTGGGCGTAAAACTGATTGGCACCGTGGGCTCTGATGAAAAAGCCGAACGCGCCAGACAGGCCGGTGCATGGGAAACCATTAACTACCAGAAAGAAGATATCGCGACCCGCGTGGCGGAACTGACGAACGGCGAAAAAGTCGGTGTGGTTTACGATTCCGTCGGCAAAGATACCTTTGAAAAATCGTTAAACAGCCTGAAACGTCGCGGTTTACTGGTCAGTTTCGGCAATGCGTCCGGTCCGGTAAAAGGTGTGGATCTGGCGATACTCAATCAAAAAGGTTCGCTGTTTGTGACGCGCCCTTCCCTGAATGGCTACGTGACTAACCGTGAAGAACTGCTGGAGGCGAGCAGCGAGCTGTTCTCAATGATCGCCAGTGGCGCGATAAAAGTGGATGTCAGTGACGCGCAGAAATTCCCACTGTCCGAGGCAAAACGCGCGCATGAAACGCTGGAAAGCCGCGTGACACAGGGTTCAAGTCTGCTCATCCCATAAAAGTTTCCCTGAACCAATGCAAAAAAGGCTTTCACAGTTGTGAAAGCCTTTTTTACTGCCTGACTCAGACGACCTCTGATTTCAGACGGGTACTGCTGTAGGGTACTGCCGGGTAAATCCACAGGGCGATGTCACTTAAGCGACTATTGTGTGCCTCAGCGGACTTGATGAATTCGGTTTACAGCCTGCTGGCTGCCAATGAATTCCATCCTAACAGTCACCCATGTTAAAAAATATGATTTATGCATTTTGACCGCACATTCTGACCTAGCTTGTGATCGCTAGCACATAAGCAAAAGTTATCACTGCAACGGTTACATTTTTTTGCGCTCAGAATACGGTCAGCAATCCCCATCATTTCATGCAGTTACGGAAACCGATAAAGTGAAGCTGTTATTACGGCAAACGACGGCGACGGTATTTTGGCTCATCAGGCCGGAAAAATGTCCGGTAAATCCAGACCGCAAGCACGGCCAAAAGCAGCCACGGCAACATTTTTACAACAATCGCCAAAAACCCACCCAACATCATCAGAGCAAATGCCACGACCAGCGCCGCAACCATACCCAGTAAAGAAATGCCGGTCAGCATCAGCATAAAGAAAAAACCAAGCACGAAGAGAATTTCCAGCATCGGGTGCTCCTTAATAAGCCATGTGCGATAAGACGTAGCGTCCAAACACGCATTAACCATTACAAGAAACATGCCAGTGTGATGGGATAAATAATTGATTGAATGATAAGGAAAAAATAATTCGCAGGCACGAATGGCCTGCGAAAAGATAGTAAATTTGACTAACAGATAGTGATTTTACTCACCCTGTTTTTATGCCTGCGCCACCACTTCCTGCGGCTGAGCAACCATCTGCAACGCCTGTTCGACCACATCAATGCCCGCGCCGGCTTTATGCGCATTCTCACTCAGATGACGACGGAACTGACGCGCGCCCGGCACCCCCTGGAACAGACCAAGAATATGGCGGGTGATGTGACCGAGGTAAGTACCTTTGCTCAGTTCCGCTTCGATATACGGATACAGCGCGCGGATAATATCCGGCCCGGTTTTCAGCGGCGCATCAGAGCCGAACAGCTCGCGATCCACATTCAGCAACAGGCCCGGATTCTGGTAAGCCTCACGCCCCACCATCACGCCATCCATATATTGCAGGTGCGTTTTGGCTTCTTTGAGGGTTTTGATACCGCCGTTAATTGCCAGGGTCAGGTGCGGGAAATCACGCTTGAGCTGATATACGCGCGGGTAATCCAGCGGCGGAATTTCACGATTTTCTTTCGGACTGAGGCCCGAAAGCCAGGCTTTACGCGCATGAATAATGAAGGTATCGCAACCGCCGTTTTCTGAAACCTGACGGATGAAATCACACAGAAATTCGTAGCTGTCCTGATCGTCAATACCGATTCGCGTTTTAACCGTGACCGGAATTGAGACTACGTCGCGCATGGCTTTGATGCAGTCAGCCACCAGCGACGCCTGCCCCATCAGACAGGCACCAAACATGCCGTTCTGCACGCGATCTGACGGACAACCGACGTTGAGGTTAATTTCGTCATAACCACGTTCTTCCGCCCGTTTTGCGCAATGCGCCAGATCAGCCGGATTGCTGCCACCAAGCTGCAAAGACACCGGATGTTCTGCATCGCCAAACCCGAGATAATCCCCTTTGCCGTGAATAATGGCGCCGGTCGTGACCATTTCGGTATACAGCAACGTCTGGCCGGTCATCAGCCGGTGAAAATGGCGGCAGTGGCGATCGGTCCAGTCGAGCATCGGCGCAACGGAAAAACGCTGGGCGGAAAAGGGAGTGGTCTGGGGCATTACGTGTTGAGTTTCTGACATCGGCCTGACATTCGCTGAAGGGGTTCGTGACGCTCCCCCCGGCTTCGCGCCAGAGGGAAGGTAATCGCTGATTATACCACAGAACAAAGATTCGGCATCTTGTGCCGCTGAGCAGGCGGATGCCGACGTTGCATCACATCTGAATGGCGCATAATTCGTCGTTTTGGTGCAAGCATGATAAAATCATCGGTGGTCGCATGATGTGGCCTATTCATTCCAATCTGCGCTCAGAGACCGTTGCTATGACCCTGAATAATCCGGAAAAATTACTTTCACAAGCTGAAGAACTTTGCCAGCAGCGCAATGTTCGCCTGACGCCGCAGCGGCTGGAAGTACTGCGCCTGATGACGCAACAACCCGGTGCGATCAGCGCCTATGACTTGCTGGATCTATTGCGCGTAAGCGAACCTCAGGCGAAACCACCGACCGTTTACCGGGCGCTGGATTTTCTGCTGGAACAGGGATTTATTCACCGTGTTGAATCCGCAAACAGCTATGTTCTCTGCCATCATTTTGAAGAGCCGAGTCATACTTCTGCGCTGTTTATCTGTGACCGCTGCGGGTTAGTTACCGAAAAAACCACCGACGGCATTGAAGAGCGTCTGGCAAAACTGTCATTAGAATCCGGATTTGAGCTTCGCCATTCTGTCGTTGAAGCGCATGGCTTATGTGCAGAATGCAAAGTAGTAGAAACCTGCGACAGCCATGACCATTGCGATCACGACCACAGTATTGTGGTGAAAAAACGCTGAATGATCGGGTTTTAAGGTCTTGAAGGTGACTCGTAAGAGGGGGATGTTTTGTACAGAGAAGAGGTTGGGTACATCCGTGTACCCGTATCCTGAAGCGTTCCGGGTAGGAGCAGCTAAATCTCAGGATACGTCACTGGCACGCGAGGGGGAGTCGCGTCTTACCAGTGATATTTGTTTTTGGTTTCCCATTCATTGAGCTCTTTCTCGGCCTGATCTTTTTGATAGCCGTAACGCTCCTGAATTTTACCGACTAACTGATCACGTTTACCTTCAACCACTGTCAGGTCGTCATCAGTCAGTTTGCCCCATTGTTCTTTCACTTTCCCTTTGAACTGCTTCCAGTTACCGTCGGCTTGGTCCTTATTCATAAAATATCTCCTGTTACCTTGGGTTTTATGAACTGCATTTCGTCTTGCAGCTCGTCCTTAACACTTTAAAGGTTAGTAGAGAATCTCGATTAATCCTCCTTAAACAGGGATAAAAACCACTATTAGGATTAATCTAAAGCATGAAATAACGACAAAGCTGCGCTTATTTCTTTGAAAATAGCTGAAAAATCAGTGCGACGGAGACGAAAACCATGTGTCATGCCGCCAGTAACGACGCCATATCCAGCCCAGTGAAATCCCGCGTAACCCGAGGAATACCGTCAGCGCCAGCCACAACGCATGATTGCCCAGCAGCGGTAAAGTGAACAATGTCAGCCCGAACCCCAGCGCCGCCACCAGCATGCTGTTTCGCATATCCCGCCCACGCGTTGCGCCGATAAACATGCCATCAAGCAAATAGCACCAGACAGCCACCAGCGGCAGTATAATTTGCCAGCCAAGATATCGGTCCGCCAGCTCACGCAATTCCGGTAATGATGTCAGCGCATCAATGATCGCCCCACCCGCCAGCGCGTAAACCAGAGCAAAAAACAGCGCAACCAGCCCGGCCTGACGACACGCGGCATGCCAGACATTCAGCAGTTTTTCGCGGTTGCGGGCACCGAATGCCTCACCGGAATGCGCTTCGATAGCATAAGCAAAACCGTCAAGTGCAAACGCGGTAAATGTCAGCAGGTTCATCAACACGGCGTTGACCGCCACAATGTGGCTGCCCAGCCGCGCGCCCAGAACGGTCAGCGATGCAAAGCAAAGCTGCAACAGTAATGAGCGCAGCATGATGTCGCGGTTAAGCCCGAGAAGACGGCGCAAATTACCACGCCACGCGGAGGTGATTTCTGCGCCGGTGATACCGCGTCGTTTCATCACCCGCCAGACGAAATACAGCCCGATGAGTAGCGTGAAATACTCGGAGCTTGCCGTCGCCATGGCTGCGCCACGCACGTTCCAGCCCAGCCCGATCACCAGCCACAGATCCAGAATGATATTCAGCAAATTCCCGGCAATCAGCAAAATCACCGGCCCGCGAACGTACTGAATGCCGAGCAACCACCCGAGGATCACCAGATTCGCCAGTGAAGCCGGGGCGCTGAACCAGCGGATTTCGATAAACAGCCTCGCCTGTTCAAGCACGGGCTGGCTGCCGCCGACAATGTGAAACGCCAGCTCCATCAGCGGATGACGGAATACCACAATAATGACGCCCGCCAGTACAGCCAGAAGGAAGGGTTGTACAAAAGCACGCGCCAGAAGCTGGTTATCTTTCGCGCCCAGCGCCTGAGCAGTCATGCCGGTGGTACTCATCCGCAGAAACAGTAAGAGCATAAAAAGGAAAGTGGTGATCATCGAACCCACAGCCACGCCGCCGAGATAATCCGGGCTGTCGAGATGACCGATCACTGCGGTATCCACCAGGCCGAGGAGCGGCACCGTGATATTGGAAAAAATCATCGGCAATGCCAGCATCCAGAGCGCTTTATCGGCAGGGCTTAAAAAGGTGTTTTTGAGTGTGTGTCGCAGGGAATGATGTTGCATAGAGAATCTCATGCCGGAGGTTCAGGTTATGCCTGTAAATGACATCGCCCCGAAAGGGGCGATGATGAGAGAAACGCATTTCTCTTTGAATTCACATGGATGCCAGAGGCCGCCGCCATCCATATTCAATTAGTTTTAGTCTTGTCTATCTGACACAGCAATTTCTGACTTAGTCATATCTGACCGAGTAATTCGCGTTATATCAAGGCGGCAACTAAGCGAACGCCGGGAGCATACACAAATATGTGACCGGGGTTCGCGAAGGCAGCCAACGCAAAGATAGCTCGAAGTACGAAGGTCAGATCCAGTCGCCGTTGCGGATAACACCTACGGCTAAGCCTTCAATGCTGAAATTCTGCTCGCGCAAATCCACCACGATCGGCTGAAACTCGCTGTTCTCTGGCAATAACTGCACCACACTGCCTTGTTTTTTCAGGCGTTTCACGGTGACCTCATCATCGATACGGGCCACCACAACCTGACCATTACGCACGTCTTGCGTTTTATGCACGGCCAGCAGATCGCCGTCAAGGATACCAATATCACGCATCGACATACCGCTGACACGCAGCAGGAAATCGGCGCTCGGCTTAAACATTGCCGGATCGATCTGATAGTGCCCTTCGATATGTTGCTGCGCCAGCAGCGGTTCACCGGCGGCAACGCGGCCAATCAGCGGTAAACCTTCTTCTTCTTCCATCAGCAGACGAATGCCGCGTGATGCACCGGAAACAATCTCAATAACACCTTTACGCGCCAGCGCTTTAAGATGCTCTTCCGCCGCATTGGGAGAACGGAACCCCAGACGTGATGCAATCTCTGCGCGGGTTGGTGGCATACCGGTGGTGGAGATATGATCGCGAATAAGGTCGTAGACCTCTTGTTGTCTGGTCGTTAAAGCTTTCATTCCGCCCCCTGGTTGTTTATACAGTCTTGCTGTGAGTATATACAGCTAAACGGTCAATGAAAACCTAAGATTGAATAAAAACAGGGCATAACGTTGATTCCTGGAATGCAGATTCCAAATCAGAACCATCGCGACCAAAAGATGCTGACCCAGACAAAAATCGCCAATATGATGGTCAGAAGTACGGCAGCAGAGCCGATATCTTTTGCGCGACCGGAAAGCACATGAAACTCAGGCCCGATGCGGTCTATTGCACATTCCACCGCGCTGTTGAGCAACTCCGTGACACAGACCAGCACGACGGATCCCACCAGCAGGATACGTTCAATGGTGCTGACATCAAGCCAGAAAGATAGCAAAATTAACGGGATAGCGACGCTGGCCTCCTGGCGAAATGCCGCTTCGTTTTGCCATGCCGCTTTGAATCCTTTCCAGGAATAGCCGGCCGCTTTATAAATTCGGGTAAATCCGGTGACTTGGTTCGCCATTTCGGGTACTGATCCTTAGAGTGTTTGCAGCATTTTAGCTTTTATATGACCACAGATCTCCACGGATCTTTCTGGTATCCTTGCGGCGAAATTGCTAACAAGAGGCTTCACGTTTTTATGTCAGGTTGGCGTAGACTTTATTACACATTATTGAATTTACCACTCTCATTGCTGGTAAAGAGCAAGGTCATACCTTCAGATCCGGTTACCGAGTTGCATTTAGACCCGACGCGGCCGATTTTGTACGTATTACCTTATAATTCCAAAGCCGATTTGCTGACGTTGCGTGCGCAATGTCTGGCGCAGAATCTGCCTGATCCTCTTATTCCGCTGGAAATTGACGGAACCCTGCTACCAAGCCATGTCTTTATAGCCGAAGGCCCGCGCGTATTCTCTTATTACACGCCGAAGCAGGAGTCCGTAAAGCTGTTCCACGACTACCTTGATTTGCACCGCAATAATCCGGATTTAGACATTCAGATGTTGCCGGTGTCGGTAATGTTTGGTCGTGCACCGGGCCGTGAAGGTCAGGACGACACGCCGCATCTGCGCGTGCTGAACGGTATCCAGAAATTTTTCGCTGTGCTGTGGCTGGGGCGGGACAGTTTCGTCCGTTTCTCCAATACCGTTTCCCTGCGTTATATGGCGACGGAACACGGCACAGATAAGACGATTGCTCAAAAACTGGCACGTGTGGCGCGGATGCATTTCTCCCGTCAGCGTCTGGCTGCGGTTGGTCCGCGTCTTCCGGCACGTCAGGATTTGTTCAATAAATTGCTGGCCTCAAAAGCCATTGAGAAAGCGATTGAAGACGAAGCCCGCAGCAAGAAAATTTCCCACGAAAAAGCCCAACAAAACGCCATCGCCCTGATGGAAGAGATTGCCGCTGACTTCTCTTATGAAGCCGTGCGCCTCTCTGACCGTGTGCTGAGCTGGACGTGGAACCGTTTGTACAAAGGCATCAACGTTAATAATGCCGAGCGTGTACGCCAGTTAGCGCTGGACGGTCAGGAAATTGTGTATGTGCTTGCCACCGCAGCCACATGGACTATCTGCTGCTGTCTTACGTGCTCTATCATCAGGGTCTGGTACCGCCGCATATTGCCGCCGGTATCAACCTGAATTTCTGGCCGGCTGGCCCGATTTTCCGCCGTCTGGGTGCGTTCTTTATTCGTCGAACCTTTAAAGGCAACAAGCTCTATTCGACGGTTTTCCGTGAATATCTGGGCGAACTGTTCAGCCGCGGTTATTCGGTGGAATACTTTGTGGAAGGGGGGCGTTCGCGAACCGGGCGTCTGCTGGAGCCGAAAACGGGCACGCTGTCCATGACCATTCAGGCCATGCTGCGCGGCGGTTCACGTCCGATTACGCTGGTACCGATTTACATCGGTTATGAGCACGTCATGGAAGTGGGTACGTACGCGAAAGAATTACGCGGTGCGACCAAAGAGAAAGAAAGCCTGACGCAAATGCTTAACGGGCTGCGCAAGCTGCGTAACCTCGGCCAGGGTTACGTGAACTTCGGTGAGCCGTTGCATCTGACCACTTACCTGAACCAGAACGTGCCAACCTGGCGTGAAGCCATCGACCCGATCGAAGCACAACGTCCAAGCTGGCTGACGCCGACAGTGCAGGATTTGGCAGAACAGATCATGGTGCGCATCAACAATTCAGCGGCAGCCAATGCCATGAACTTGTGTTGTACCGCGCTGCTGGCCTCCCGTCAGCGTTCACTGACACGCGAACAGCTGACCGAGCAAATCGACTGTTATCTGCAATTGCTGCGTAACGTGCCTTACAACGCGGATTCGACGGTGCCTGATCTGACCGCTGACCAGTTGCTTGATCACGCGCTGAACATGAATAAGTTCCAGGTTGAGAAAGACAACATTGGCGACATCATCGTTCTGCCTCGCGAACAGGCCGTGCTGATGACGTATTACCGCAACAACATCCATCATATGCTGGTGTTGCCATCACTGATTTCAAGCATTGTGATGCACCACCGCCAGGTCAGCCGCGCGGAATTACTGCATCAGGTCGAACTGATTTATCCGATGCTCAAAGCCGAACTGTTTATGCATTTCGATACGCCTGAGCTGCCACAAGTGCTGGATGTTCTGACGCTGGAGCTGGCGCGTCAGCAAATCATTCACCTTGAAGATGATGAGCTGACACTTAATCCGGCCCGTATCCGCACCCTCCAGTTGCTGGCGGCTGGCGTACGTGAAACGCTGCAACGTTACGCGATTACCTTCTCCCTGCTCACCAATAACCCAAGCATCAACCGCGGTGCACTGGAAAAAGAGAGCCGGATTATGGCGCAGCGTTTATCCGTGCTGCACGGTATCAATGCCCCTGAATTCTTCGATAAAGCTGTGTTCTCGACGCTGGTCGGCACACTGCGCGCAGAAGGCTATATCAGTGACACCGGCGATGCCATTCAGGAACAAACGCGTGAGATTTACCTCATGCTCAGCGACCTGATGACACCGGATATCAAGCTAACTATCGAGAGTGCGGGAATGCCTTCTGAGCTGCCGCAAGCAACGGAGCCACCGGCTGAACCGAAGATGGATGTACGCGATACCGATCATTAACCCGTATTAGCGCCAGACATCAGATTAAAAAAACAAAACGCCCGGACTTTTTACAGAGTCCGGGCGTTTTTAATTGTTGTCGCGCAGGCTAACTTACTTAGAAATTGAAGCCTGACAGGCTCATCAGAATACCGAGGAACAACACCAGCCCGACATAATTGTTCTGGCGGAAAGCCAGGAAACAGGCATCACGTTCACGTTTAGCAATCAGCTTTTGCTGATGCACAAACAGCGCAGCAGCCAGCAGCAACGACCAGTAAAACGGTGCGCTGAGCTGGGAAAGATAACCGACAATCCCCATCAGGATCAGCGTTGCCAGTTGCAGAAGGCCGATGATCAGCGTGTCAAAACGACCAAACAGAATCGCTGTCGATTTCACGCCGATCTTCAAATCATCGTCACGATCGACCATCGCGTATTGCGTATCGTAAGCCACCGTCCAGCAGATATTTGCCACGAACATTAACCAGCAGCTAAGCGGCACACTTTCGCTCACAGCGGCATACGCCATCGGAATTGCCCAGCCAAACGCCGCGCCCAAAACCACCTGCGGCAGATGGCTGACGCGCTTCATGAACGGATAAATCCATGCCAGCGCCAGTCCGGCCAGAGACAGCCAAATGGTCATGCGGTTAAGCAGCAGAACCAGCAGGAATGACACCAGCACCAGTCCGGCAAATAATATTTTCGCCTGCTTGCCGGTGATCGCCCCGCTCGGCAATGGCCGGTGAGCGGTGCGTTTTACGTGACCATCAAACTTACGGTCAGCGTAGTCATTCACCACGCAACCGGCGGCACGCATGAAGAACACGCCCAGCACGAAGACCAGCAAAATCTTCGCAGACGGCATTCCCCCCCCCGCGACCCACAATGCCCATAACGTTGGCCACAGCAGCAGCAGTGAGCCAATCGGCTTATCAATGCGCATCAGGCGGCAGTAATCACGCCATGTGCCCTGCGTCATACTTCCTGACACTCTCTGTTCTCCTTGTTGATTAGTCTGACTCATGCCTTGCTCACTTTGCCCTCAGGGCGGTGCACCGGCGAATCCGGGAGGAAAATTTCGGTCAGCAGCAGCGGCTTGTCAGACAAACGCAGACGGGAACGGCGCGCCCATAATTCTCCCTGCTCACTGTGTAACTGGCCTAAATGAATGTAATCGCGGGACAAGTTGTTCCCGCTAAACAGATAGCGCCCCAGCGGCACCGTGCCTAAATCGACCAGCGCCAGATCCGGCCCGGTCAGCGTTTCTTCAGGAATGACCGTGCGCCCCAGCAGCCAGGGTTCGGCATCGCCAAACAGCACGATTTCGCGGATCCAGTAACGGGCACTTTCCGGCAACTGCTGTGCTTCGCTTTCACCCAGTTCTTCGCGACTGACAAAACATTCATTTTGCGGTTTCACGGTGACGGTAACACCCTGCTTTTCAAACCGGCGGGTCATGGACCCCATTTCCATCAGCCAGTCAGCCACATCCGCAGGCACCTGCGAAGGGTCGTCAAACCAGTGGATCGGGGATGGTTCGGGGGAATGGGGATCAGACATCAACGGCTCCGTAATGAAGGCATTCATACCTCCAATGAATTATCTGCCTCGCATTCTAGCGCATCAATGCGAGGCAGTAATTGCCTGATTTATTCGCGGCGCAGACGTTCGCTATTGGCAAGAAACAGTGTCACGACCAGCACAAGGATCGCGCAGGCGTAAACCAATGTGTCATAAGGACTTTTGTGGTCGACGATGATCAGGCGGATAATCGCGGTGATGCCGATGTAAATAAAATAGCGTAACGGGAAATGATAGCCCGACGAAAAATATTTAATAATCAGGGCAATAAACTCAAAATAGAGGAAGTAAATTACAATCCCTTCGATGAGCAGATATGACGAAGACTGATCGTTATTCACGAACAACACCATTGCTAAATGATAGGTTTCGCGCCCGATAAAAATCATCAGGATCACGGCCAGTCCTAATAAGAATACGTTCAAAATTCGCTGCATAATGACGGATATCATTAATGCCCGTTTTGATCCTGCCATGTGATCTACATCCCACTTTTGTTATTAATCCCCGCAGAATACCACAGAGTCAGCACAGGAAAAGCGCCATTAAAAAAGGGCCAGCCGGTGAAGGCTAACCCTTTTATTGAGAAATATTTCGACCTGTCCCTCTAAATCATTCGGGCTGGATCCAGTCGGCAAGGGAATGAATCCCCGGGAGTATACACAAGTATGTGACCGGGGTTCATGAAGGCAGCCAACGCCGAGGCAGCGCGAAGGAAGACGGGTATTAGCGCCAGTTTTTGAAGCGGTTAATTAAACCGTTCGTGGAACTGTCGTGGCCTGTCACTTCTGAGCTACCTTCCAGTTCTGGCAGGATACGGTTTGCCAGCTGTTTGCCCAGTTCTACGCCCCATTGGTCGAAGGTGTAGATGTTCAGGATCACGCCCTGGGTGAAGATTTTGTGTTCATACATTGCGATCAACGCACCCAGGCTGTAAGGCGTGATTTCACGCAGCAGGATGGAGTTGGTCGGACGGTTCCCTTCGAACACTTTGAACGGCGCAACGTGTTTAACGTCTTCTGGTTTTTTACCCTGATCGGCGAATTCTTTCTCGACAACATCCAGAGATTTACCGAATGCCAGCGCTTCGGTCTGGGCGAAGAAGTTAGACAACAGTTTCGCGTGGTGATCGCTCAGCGGGTTATGGCTGATGGCCGGTGCGATGAAGTCACAAGGGATGATTTTAGTCCCCTGGTGAATCAGCTGATAGAACGCGTGCTGACCGTTAGTGCCCGGTTCGCCCCAGATGATCGGGCCAGTCTGGTAATCCACCGGGTTGCCGTTACGGTCAACGAACTTACCGTTAGATTCCATGTTGCCTTGCTGGAAGTAAGCGGCAAAACGGTGCATGTACTGGTCGTATGGCAGGATAGCTTCGGTTTCGGTGCCGTAGAAATCGTTGTACCAGATGCCGATCAGCGCCAGCAGTACCGGCAGGTTTTTCTCAGCCGGCGTATTCGCGAAGTGTTTATCCATCGCGTGCGCACCGCTCAGCAGTTGTTCGAAGTTATCGAAACCTACAGACAGCGCGATAGACAGACCGATTGCGGACCACAGAGAGTAACGGCCACCGACCCAGTCCCAGAATTCGAACATGTTGTCGGTGTCGATACCAAACTCGCTCACCGCTTTACCGTTGGTGGACAGCGCCGCGAAGTGTTTCGCCACGTGTTGGTTATCGCCAGCGGTTTTCAGGAACCAGTCACGCGCGCTGTGGGCGTTGGTCATGGTTTCCTGCGTGGTGAAGGTTTTTGATGCAACCAGGAACAGCGTGGTTTCCGGAGACAAATCTTTCAGCGTTTCAGCGATATGCGTGCCGTCAACGTTGGAGACGAAATGCATATTCAGGTGGTTTTTGTACGGACGCAGCGCTTCAGTGACCATGAACGGACCGAGGTCTGAACCGCCGATACCGATGTTCACCACGTCGGTGATGGCTTTGCCGGTATAACCTTTCCATTCGCCACCGATAACACGTTCGGTGAAGCCTTTGATTTTCGCCAGAACTGCATTCACTTCCGGCATCACATCTTTGCCGTCCACGACGATTGGCGTGTTGCTGCGGTTACGCAGTGCAACGTGCAGAACAGCACGGTCTTCGGTGCGGTTGATCTTCTCGCCAGAGAACATCGATTTGATTGCGCCCTGAAGGTCAGTCTCTTTCGCCAGCGCCTGCAGCTTATCCAGCGTCTCTGCGGTGATGCGGTTTTTGGAGAAATCGACCAGCATCTGGTCTTCAAACGTGGCAGAGAATTTGGAGAAACGATCACCATCTTCAGCAAACAGATGGCTAATCTGCACATCTTTCATCTTGTCGAAATGCTGCTGCAGGGCTTGCCAGGCAGCGGTCTGAGTTGGATTGATATTTTTCATAGCAATGCTCTTAGGCTGAGAATAAATATGAGGTAACTGTCCCGATTGTAGCCTGAAGTTCCCGGGAAGAGATGCCTTTTCTTGCGATAGGTTAGATCTGCTTAATCACAATGACAGAGAACAATATTAGATGAGAATCGCTCAAAATGTGGCGCATGCATTGCCTGACCGTTGACAGACGGGCGATAAACGGCTATTCCTAAGCGCCTAACTCGCGCGCTCGATGCGCGAGCCAGAAGAGGCGCGTCGCCCAGGCAGTGTATCGGAGGAGCCGAAATCCTACGAAGATACATCAGGGGGAGCGGCGCCGAGATCATAAGCCCACGGCAGGCAAATGATCGACTACAGGGGCTGAATCCCCTGGGTTGTCACCGGAACACCCAACAGGGTGTCGGCTAGGTGGGGCGCTTCTGGGTGTATCGTAGTATCTCTACGCCTGCTCCCGTTTCCCGCTCTTCCCTTTGTGCCAATTCTTATGGAATCGATGGCCGTCATGATATGGCGACCCGGACACGAGGTTTTACATGAATCACGCAGTATCCCGCAACGCCAGCCAGCAGCCTTTGGGCAATGTCATCGTCGCCAAATTCGGCGGTACCAGCGTGGCGGATTTCGACGCAATGAACCGCAGCGCGGATATCGTGCTGTCGCGCCCTGAAGTGCGTCTGGTTGTTCTCTCCGCCTCTGCGGGCGTCACCAATTTATTAGTTGAGCTGGCAGAAGGTAAAGAAACCGAACGCCGGGTGTTCCTGCTTGATGAAATTCGCCGCATCCAGAGCGCCATTATCGATCGCCTCGATAATCCCACCGTGATCCGCGAAGAAATCGGCCGCATGCTGGAAAATATCGCCATGCTGTCAGAAGCGGCGAGCCTTGCGACCTCTACCGCGCTGACCGACGAACTGGTGAGCCATGGCGAACTGATGTCCACCCTGCTGTTTGTTGAAATCATCCGCCAGCGCAACGTGCCAGTGGAATGGTTCGACGTACGTAAAATCATGCGTACCAACGATCGCTTTGGGCGCGCGGAGCCGGATACACAGGTATTAAGCGAGTTAACCGTTCAGCAGCTACAACCGCGCTTGCAGGACGCCCTGGTAATCACACAAGGTTTTATCGGCTCAGAAGGCAAAGGCCGCACCACGACGCTTGGCCGTGGCGGCAGCGATTACACCGCCGCATTGTTGGGTGAAGCGCTGAGCGTTTCCCGTGTGGATATCTGGACTGACGTTCCGGGGATTTATACCACCGACCCGCGTCTGGTGCCGGCGGCAAAACGTATTGACCGCATTGCGTTTGAAGAAGCCGCTGAAATGGCGACATTTGGTGCCAAAGTTCTGCATCCAGCCACTCTGCTGCCCGCGGTGCGTCGCGGTATCCCGGTGTTTGTAGGCTCGAGCAAAGACCCGTCAGGCGGCGGCACCTTAGTGTGTGATACCAGCGATAATCCGCCGTTGTTCCGTGCGATAGCCCTGCGCCGCAGACAAACGCTGGTCACGCTGCACAGCCTGAGCATGCTCCATTCACGCGGTTTCCTCGCCGAAGTGTTTGGTATTCTGGCACGCCACAGTATCTCTGTGGATCTGATCACCACATCCGAAGTCAGCGTCGCGCTGACGCTGGATACCACCGGTTCCACATCCTCAGGCGACAGCCTGCTGACCACCTCACTGCTGACAGAATTATCCTCACTGTGCCGCGTGGAAGTGGAAGAGAATCTGGCGCTGATTGCGATTATCGGCAACAAACTGTCCCAGGCCTGTGGCGTCGGCAAAGAAGTGTTCGGCGTGCTGGACCCGTTCAATATCCGCATGATTTGCTACGGCGCAAGCAGCTACAACCTGTGCTTCCTGGTGCCGGGCAACGATGCCGATCAGGTCGTTAAAACTCTACACCGCAACCTGTTCGAATAATGACGGGCGCGGTATGTGAGAAGACCGGGCCATGTGCCCGGTCTTTTTTTGTCTGTACTTTTGCAAACAACAAAGACAAGGATCACCTCAATGTTAGCCAAAATAACCCGCCTGTTCCCGTTGTGGGCCGTGCTGTTATCCGTCGCGGCCTATTACTCGCCCGGTACGTTCACGCCGATCGGCCCGCATGTTTCTACCCTGCTGATGCTGATTATGTTCGCGATGGGTGTCACTCTCGAATTCGGTGATTTCAAACGCGTGCTTTCCCGACCTGGCCCGGTTGCTGCCGCCACGTTCCTGCATTATCTGATCATGCCGCTGGCGGCGTGGGTGCTGGCAAAACTGTTCCATATGCCGGCAGATTTATCGGCGGGAATGATTCTGGTGGGCAGCGTTGCCAGCGGTACAGCCTCTAACGTGATGATTTATCTTGCGAAAGGAGATGTCGCGCTTTCCGTGACGATTTCAGCAGTTTCCACACTGGTGGGGGTTTTCGCCACGCCACTGCTGACGCGTCTGTATGTCGATACGCACATTAAAGTGGATGTGGAAGGCATGCTGTTAAGCATTTTGCAGATCGTCGTCATCCCGATTTTAGCCGGTCTGATTATTCATCATCTGTTCACGAAAACCGTGAAACGTATCGAACCGCTGCTGCCGCTTTTCTCAATGGCATGCATTGTCGCCATTATCAGCGCCGTCGTGGCGGGCAGTCAGGGCTTTATCGGTTCGGTGGGATTGATCGTGATTGTGGCGGTTATTCTGCACAACGGCATAGGCTTACTGAGCGGTTACTGGGGCGGGAAACTGTTTGGCTTTGACGAAACCACCTGCCGCACGCTGGCGATGGAAGTCGGGATGCAGAACTCAGGTTTAGCGGCGACGCTGGGGAAAATCTATTTCACCCCGCTGGCCGCACTGCCGGGCGCATTGTTCTCGGTATGGCACAATCTGTCAGGTTCTTTGCTGGCCGGTTACTGGTCCGGTAAGCCGGTCAAAAAAGACTGATTTCCAGACGAAAAAGAAGATGAAAAAGAAACGGGCGCCTTCCTCAGCGCCCGTTTTGATTCGTCCTACACCCGTTGCACATCATCATTCGGTTCGCGCTGCTCATCTTCCTGCTCATCCTGATCCAGCACGTTATAGGCCACTGCACAGAACAGTGAGTTCAGACGTTTCATATCCCCCAGCAACCCGAGGTGCAGCGAGCTGGTTTCGATACTCTGCACATTATGCTGATGCAGGCGATCGACGTGCGCATGCGCATAACGGCGGTCGAGAATGCGGAAACGGTGTTTGGAGCGGCGCAGACGGCGCGCACTGGTCAGATCGTTCGACAGGAAAACGCCCAGACTCAGGCGCAGGTTATCCTGCAATTTCTCATGTAAGGCATCCAGCTCCACCAGTCCTTCCGGCGAGAACGCGCGTCGGGTAGCGTGGGATTTGGCGGTGATATCGCCGGTCATGCGCTCGATAATGTCACCGGCCTGTTCGAGGTTCAGCGCCATTTCGATGATTTCAGCCCAGCGGCGGGAATCATCTTCGCCAAGTCCTTCCTTGTTGATTTGCGCCAGATACAGTTTGATGGCGGTATAGAGCACATCAACGTCATCGTCGAGACGCCGCACTTCGCGATCCTGCGCCAGTTTACCGTGCATCACTTCCCGGTTGAGGATCAGCATATGTTCGACCACGTCGCCCATGCGCAAGGTTTCACGGGCGGCATTGGCCAGCGCCAGCGTCGGGGTATCAATTGCGCTGACATCCAGATGGCGCGGACGCAGACGGGGATCATCTTCAGGCACATCGGCAATCATCATCTCGCAAACCTTCGCCATCGGCGCCGTCAGCGGCACCATCGCCAGACAACGGATCAGGTTGTAGAACATGTGGAAGTAGATCACCAGTTCTTCATCCGGAATGCCAAGCCGCGCCAGTTGCGTCGACAACAGTCCGACAAACGGCAGCACAATCACCAAACCAATCAGTTTAAACAGCGTACTGCCGAGCGCCACGCGGCGACCGGCGGCATTCATTTTACTGGCGTTAATCATCGCCAGCAGCCCGCTGCCGAGGTTGGCACCGATGACCAGACAAAGTGACACTTTAAGCGAAATCACGCCGGTCGCGGCAAGGGTTGCCGTCAGCAACACCGCCGCCAGACTGGAATAACTGATGATGGCAAACACTGCGCCGGTCAGGGCATCGAGCAGCACATCACCGGTCAGGGACGAGAATAAAACTTTAACGCCGGAGGCCTGCATGATCGGCGTCGCGGCGCCCACAATCAGCTCCAGCGCCAGTAAAATCAGCCCCAGCCCGATACCGACACGACCCATTTGCCCCGCGCGGGTCTGTTTACGGCTGAGGAAGAACGCGACACCGACGAAAATCAGCAGCGGAGAAAGCCAGGAGAGATCGAAGGTCAGGATACGCGCCATCACGGCGGTCCCGACATCTGCACCGAGAATAATCACCAGTGCCGGAGCCAGGGCTACCAGCCCCTGCGATACAAACGACGTGACCAGCAGCGCGGTAGCATTACTGCTTTGCACCAGCGCAGTAACGCCAATGCCCGCCACAAACGCCAGCGGTTTTTTCTCGACACTGTTACTCAGAACACGGCGCAGATTGGCGCCAAAGACACGCATGATGCCGGTACGCACGATGTGCGTACCCCATACGAGCAGAGAAATAGCAGACAACAAATGCAAAAGGGTTAACACGAAAGAACAGCTCCATTAACGCCAGGCATAGACCGGCCATCCTGCCTGCCGGGCGTGCTGGAGCAGGATAGCGTCTGGATTCACCGCCACCGGCTGGCCCACGCGGGTCAGCAACGGCAGATCATTATGGGAATCAGAATAAAAACTGGCTGATTGCAAAAGGGATGCGTCCTGATTGATGAGCTCCAGCAACCGCGAGACTTTTCCCTCGCGATAGGTCATCGTCCCTCGTGTGGCGCCGGTAAAACGCCCGTCTTTCATTTCAACACCAATCGCCAGCGTTTCATCAACACCGAGAAAACGGGCAATCGGCTGCACCAGATGTTCACCGGACGCGGAAATAATTACCGTCCGGTCGCCCTGTGCACGGTGAGCAGCCAGACACTCACGCGCCTGCGTGTAAACACGCGGGGCAATCACATCCTGAATATAATTCGCGACCATCGCCGCGACATCACGTTGACTGCGGCCGGACAGCGGCACCAAAGTACAACGCATGTACTCCTGCATATCCATCTGACCGATAGCATATTGCTGCATCAGCGCGGCATCTTGTTGCAGAAAAGCCTGCTCATCGGCCACCCAGCCATTTGCCACCATGTAGGCTGACCACAAACTCGAACAGTCGCCGCTAATCAGGGTTTCATCGAGATCAAACAGCGCCAGTTTCATGCAACTTCCCGTAACGTAACAAGATCTAACTGTAGACCAATATCGCTGCCATCGGCGCGAAGTGAGGCCACAGAACGGTTTAAGACATCCACAGAAAGCTCAACTCCGTGTGCTAAAACGCGATAACGCACGACGTTGCCAAGCAGACTGTGGCTGATAATTTTAGCCGGAATACCTTCAATCAGCTCGCATATTGTGACCGACTCCGGACGGATGGCGACACGGCTCGTGTAAGTTATGCCGGTCAGCGCCATCGCCTGTTCAGGGCTTAGCAGGTTGTAGCTGCCGATAAAGCCCGCAGCAAACGCATCCACCGGTTCAGTATACAGGGTTTCGGCATCGGCATTTTGGACGATTTGCCCTTTGTTCATCAGCACAATCCGGTCGGACATGGTCAGCGCTTCTTCCTGATCGTGGGTCACGAAAATCGCCGTCAGATTCATTTCACGCTGAATACGGCGGATTTGCTCACGCAGATGCTTACGGATACGGGCATCGAGCGCGGAAAGGGGTTCGTCGAGCAGCAACAGGCGCGGCTGCGTAACCAGTGAACGCGCCAGTGCCACACGCTGACACTGACCACCGGAAAGCTGATGCGGATAACGTTTTGCGTAATCGTTCATTTCCACCAGTTCCAGTACTTCACCGACGCGCCGGTGCAGCTCTGAAGCCGGTATCTTTTGCATTTTCAGGCCGAACGCGACATTGGCTTCCACCGTCATATTAGGAAACAGCGCATAGCTCTGGAAGACCATGCCGATGCCGCGCTGTTGTGGCGGCAGCGGCACAATATCCTGCCCCTGAATCAGAATTTTTCCGCTGTCGACGGAAGTCAGACCGGCCAGACAGCGCAGCAGCGTGGATTTTCCGCAGCCGCTTGGCCCCAGCAGTGTGACGAATTCTCCCTCTTCTGCTGAGAAATCGATGTTGTTGAAAATCTGCGTCGGACCGTAAGACTTGTTGAGTTGAGTAACCTGCAAATACGACATAATCAGCTCTTTCCTTTGTTCAGCATGTTCGCCACCCAGGTGAAAATCAGGACGACCATGAAATAGGAGATGACCAATGCGCTGGTAAAATGGCCGCTGCCATTACGCATGTTATAGAGGTAAACCTGAACCGTTTCATAACGGCTGCCCGCCAGCAGATTGGCGAACACAAACTCCCCGATCAGGAAGGAAAACGACAGCAGGACGGCAATCATTCCGCCTTTGCGTAAGTTAGGCAAAACCACCAGCAGCGCCGCTTTCCAGGTGCTGGCACCGAGCAGATGTGCAGCATCCATCAGGTCACGCAGGTTGATCGCCTGCATGTTGTTAGAAATAGCACGATAGATAAACGGCAGCGCGATGGTGAAGTAACAGCCAATCAGGATCCACGGCGTACCGGTGAGCGCCAGCGGTTCAGCGGAATAGAGTTGCATCAGGCCCACCGATGACACCACCGGCGGCACGGCGAACGGCAGCAGGATCAGGATGTTCATCAGTGCATCGAGCTTAGGGAAATAGTAAGCAATCACAAACATTAGGGGCAGGATCAGCACCAGCGACAGAAAAAGTGTGCCGAAACACACCAGCAGCGAATGCCAGAGCGCAATCAGGAAGCGCGGATCGCTCCACAGTTCCACCAGCCATTTCAGCGTAAAGCCGCTCGGTAAAATGGTCGCCCCCCATTCCAGCACCAGCGCATAGACCAGCGTCGCCAGCAGCGGCAACATCAGGACAATCAGTAAAATCCAGATCACCACACGGTGGTAAATTGCTTCAGACCGCGACATCTTACGTTCCTTTTTCTGCCCGTCAGCTGCGCTGACTGAGATAACTTTTACGCAATAACCACTGATGGATCAGCGTGATAAAGGCCATCAGCACCACCAGCAACATCGCCAGCGCGCTGCCCATATTCGGATCGAGAGAAATATCCCCCGAGACCAACGCCGCGATACGCACCGGCACCACGTTAAAGTTACCGGTGGTCAGCGCATACACCGTGGCATACGCGCCAAGGGCATTGGCGAGCAAAATAACGAAGGTGCCGAGCAAGGCCGGGAACAGTACCGGAATACCGATATGACGCCAGTAACGCCAGCGTCCCGCGCCCAGCAAGGCCGCTGACTCGCGCCAGTCCTCCCGTAACGCATCAAATGCCGGATACATCAGCAACACGCCGAGCGGGATCTGGAAATAGGTATAGAGCACAATCAGGCCATCTTTTGAATAGAGGTCGAAGTGTTCCATCAGGCCATATTTTTTCAGCAGCAGCGTCAGACAACCATTCAGGCCAAGCAGGATAACGAAGGCGAAGGCCAGCGGTACGCCCGCAAAGTTGCTGGTCATGTTAGTAAACGACATCACAAAGTCGTGCAGCTTTGTCGGGCCAAGCTGGCGAAGTGAGTAACTACCCACTAACGCAATAAGCAAACCGTATAAACTCGACCAGATGGAAATATCCAGTGAGAAACGCATAGCCTGTAAATAGAACGGTGATGTCAGAATGTCGGTGTAATTGCCCAGTCCCCAGGCTTCATAGGTTTCGCTGTAAAAGCTGCTCACCGCAATCCATGTCAGCGGCGCCAGCTGAAAAGCGATGAAAAACACCAGAAACGGCAGCATAAACAACGCCGCAATCCACTTAGCTTTCATCGGGTATCCTCTAAAAGTGACGGGATTCAGGCCAGTAATGCCGCGCAATGTGGCTTGTCGTGGGCAATATTGAGGATCTGACAAACAGTTCCGCATAACTCCGTCTGCAACGGTGCGGCCTCTTTGAAGCTGAACGCACTGCCGAAGACGAACAGCGGCACCTGACGCTCCTCCGGCAAAATACCGCCGTGGCTGCGGTCATCATTCATACCGTGATCCGCAGTCACGATCACCTGATAACCGGCGTCCAGCCAGTCGCCCAGATAGCGCGACAGGATGCCGTCTGCGGTCCGTGCTTTGTTGCGGTATTGGGGCGTCGACAGGCCAAATTTATGCCCGGCATCATCAATGTTCATCGGGTGGATCAGCAGGAAGTCGGGATCATGACGACGACGCAGGCTTTCGGCGTCATCGAACAGATGCGAATCAGGGTAACTATCATCGTAATAAAAATGGCCGTGCTGGATAGTCAGCGAGTCATCGCTGGTGTGGCGGTCACGCGGCGGGTCAAACGGCGTGCGGTTATACAGCTCGCTGACCCAGTGATAAGCCGCAGCAGCCGTCGTCAGGCCAGCGTCGCGGGCATAGTGGAAAATACTACGTTGAGTCGATAACCGGTCAACGTGGTTGTGAACAATGCCACTCACCACCGGCGTGATACCGGTGAGAATGCATTCATAAAGTGGCCGGGACAGCGAAGGCAATTCGCATTCCAGTTGATACAAGCGGCCGCGTCCTGCGGCACACTGGGCTTGCAGATAACCCATTGCGTCGCGGCCGACCTGATAATTCAGCCCGTCGAGTACTACCAGAATGCTCTTCATACCATGTATACCTTTCATTTCTTACAGGTGTTGTTATTAACCAATGCTTTCGCTGTCCGGTTTTTCTTATTTTTTAATCAATTACTGCTGCATGTTGATCATGACGTTTTCCTGCCACAGACGCGGCAAGGTTTTCGCGCTCTTATCCCAGGCAGCCGGATCTGCAATCGGGTGCGCATTTTTGTATTCGCTGGAAGGCAGCAGTTTGGCTTTTGCATCGTCTGGCAGCGTGATGTGATCGGCACGGATTGGACGGGCATAGCCTTGTGCCAGATTGATCTGACCGGCATCAGAGAAGATGTATTCACGCGCCAGTTTGGCGGCGTTCGGATGTTTGGCGAATTTGTTGATGATCGTGGTGTAACCGGACGTGATAGTGCCATCAGATGGGATCACCACGTCGAAGCGGGTTTTGTCGATTTTGTCGCGATAGCTCAGACCGTTGAAGTCCCAGACTACGCCAACCTGCACTTCACCTTTTTCCAGAGACGCGATGACCGGGTTAGTCAGGCTCAGACGCCCTGCTTTCGCCAGTTTGCCAAAATATTCCAGACCTGGTTTCAGGTCCTTTTCATTGCCGCCCATCGCGTAAGTTGCCGCCAGCACGCCATTTGCGGCCTGCGCTGCGGTGCTCACGTCACCGATAGTCACTTTGTATTTGCTGTTTAGCAGATCAGCCCAGCTGTGTGGCTCATCTTTAACCTGCGATTTATCAATGATGAAGGCGATAGTGCCGGTATAAGCAAGTGCCCACATACCCTCTTTATCTTTTGCCCAGTCTGGTACCTGATCCCAGGTGGTCGGTTTATAGGGCTGAGTCACGCCTTTTTGCACGGCAACGGGTCCAAAAGCTGCACCCACGTCGCCAATATCAGCACTGGCATTGTCTTTTTCTGCCAGGAATTTCGCGATCTCCTGTGCCGAACTCATATCGGTATCGCTGTGTTTCAGGCCATACTTGGTGCTCAGATCACTCCAGGTTCCTTTCCAGTTCGCCCAGTCATCAGGCATACCGACACTGTTTACCGTTCCTTCGGCTTGTGCCGCTTTCAGGAGTGCAGCAGGAGGTTCAGCGGCAAATGCCGATGAAGCGGAGAGGACAAGCGCGCTGGTTAACACAGAAGCGAACAACTGTTTCATAACGTATGCTCCGGATGGTAGTGTGTGTGAAGTGCTGGTCTAGTCCAGCAAGAACCAAGCCAATCTAACGCTCAATTGTGATAATTATATGTCAGTGCGAAAAAGCAGCAGTTTTAAGCTTATCGCTGTTAACAAGCGCACATTATTTACATGATGAAAGTTCAGATTGGTGCAAAAACGCACTGAAATGAGGCTTGCTGACCGATGAGTGAATCGCAGACTACCCTTGCCGTTATCTGCAAGGCATTAAGCGAAAGTATTGCGGCCGGGGCATTTTCTGCCGAGGGAAGGCTGCCTTCTGAGCGCACGTTGAGTGAACAGTTTTCCACTACCCGTATTACATTACGGGAAGCATTGAGCCAGCTTGAGGCCCAGGGTCTGATTTACCGGGAAGTACGCCGGGGCTGGTTTGTTTCCCCGCCACGCATTGTCTACAACCCGCTGCAAAGAAGTCACTTTCACGCAATGGCGAAAGATCAGGGGCGCAGCGCAAAGACCACAGTGATTGATGCGAAGCACTGTATTGCCAGCGATACGGTGTGTCAGAAGTTATTGTTGCCGTCAGAGAGTGAGGTCATTTGCATCCGGCGGTTGCGTTATATCGATAACCGCCCGGTTTTGTACGTCGAGCACTATCTTAATCCTCTGTATTTTCAGGGCATTCTTGACGCGGATCTCACGACATCGCTGACTGATTTGTACGCATCCCGCTATGACATCCATTACGGACGCGTGCGTTTCGACATGGTGCCGACATTGCTGCCTGAAGAGGCGTCACATGCGCTGAAAGTGGCTCCCGGCAGTCCGGCGCTGTTTATTACGCGTATTAACCGCGACCAGCACGACCGGGTTATCGACTGCGATTTAGAATACTGGCGCTATGACGCGCTGCACATTGATGTGGAAGTGAGTTGATTTAAGTGGAAAAAAACACCGATGGGATACCCTAAATCATTCGAGATGAATTAAGGCGGCAACTGAATGAACCCCAGGAGCTTACTGAAGTAAGTGACTGGGGTTGTGATGGCAGCCAATGCAGAGTCAACTTGAAGGATGACGGGTATTAGTCGGCGTCGTAACCTAAGTTCGGCGCCAGCCAGCGCTCCACTTCGGCGACCGGCATATTTTTACGTGCCGCGTAATCTTCGACCTGATCACGCTGGATTTGTGCCACGGCGAAGTATTTGCTGTCAGGGTGGCTGAAATACCAGCCTGACACCGCAGCACCCGGCCACATCGCAAAGGATTCGGTCAGTTGCATACCGGTATTGGCTTCCACATCCAGCAGCTTCCAGATTTGCCCCTTTTCAGTGTGTTCAGGACAGGCCGGGTAACCGGGCGCCGGACGTATTCCCTGATAATTCTCGCGGATCAACTCTTCGTTGCTCAGATTCTCGTTGGCGGCAAAACCCCAATACACCTTGCGCACTTTCTCATGCAGGTATTCCGCAAACGCTTCTGCCAGACGGTCAGCCAGCGCCTTGATCATGATTTTATTGTAATCATCATGCTGTTTGTCATACGCCTCGGCCAGCGCATCCTCCTCCAGCCCGCCGGTTACAGCAAATGCCCCCATGTAATCTTTCTTGCCGCTGGATTTCGGTGCGACAAAGTCAGCCAGGCAATAGTTGGCGAAATCGGTTTTTTCCGTTTGCTGACGCAGATGATGGCTGACCACCAGCACGTCTTCGCGGCGTTCATCGCTGTAGATTTCGATGTCATCGCCTTTGCGGTTTGCCGGGAAGAGACCGACGACGCCGCGTGGGTTGAGCAATTTCTCAGCGCAAAGTTTATCGAGCAGGTCATTGGCATCTTTGAACAGGCGTTTCGCTTCTTCGCCGACAACTTCATCTTCAAGAATGCGCGGATATTTACCTGCCAGCGACCAGGTCATGAAGAACGGCGTCCAGTCGATGTAATTGCGCAGTGTTTCAATGCTGGCTTCGACTTTCTGGATGCCCAGACGATGGACCACCGGTGGCGTGTAAGCTTCCCAATCGATAAAAGTAGCGTTGTCGCGGGCCACTTCAAGACTCACTGGCGGCGTGCGCGGCTTTTTACGACCATGCTGGATACGTACAGTGTCGTACTCTTTACGTGTACGTTCGATAAACGCGTCCCGCTGATCTTTTGACAGCAACGCAGACACCACGCCGACAGAACGCGAGGCGTTTTGCACGTAGCAGGTCACACCACTGTAATTTTTTTCGATTTTCACCGCAGTGTGCGCTTTCGATGTGGTTGCGCCGCCAATCAGCAACGGCATGGTAAAACCACGCCGCTCCATTTCTTTCGCGACGTTGACCATTTCATCGAGTGACGGCGTAATCAGCCCGGAAAGCCCGATGATATCGACGTTTTCTTCGATGGCGGTTTTCAGGATTTTGTCCGTCGGCACCATTACACCGAGATCGATAATCTCGTAGTTATTACATTGCAGCACCACGCCAACGATGTTTTTACCGATGTCATGGACATCGCCTTTGACCGTGGCCAGCAGGATTTTGCCGTTGGTCTGGCCCTTTTCCTTGCTGGCTTCAATGTATGGCTCCAGATAGGCCACAGCCTGTTTCATCACGCGCGCGGATTTCACCACTTGCGGCAGGAACATTTTACCGGCACCAAACAGGTCGCCGACGACGTTCATACCGTCCATCAGCGGGCCTTCGATCACTTCGATAGGACGCGCGGCCAGCTGACGGCACTCTTCAGTATCCAGTTCGATAAATTCGGTAATGCCTTTCACCAGCGAGTATTCGAGGCGTTTTTTCACGTCCCAACTGCGCCATTCCGCCTGCTGCTTATTCGCTTCTCCATCGTCCTTGCTGCCACGGTATTTTTCAGCCAGTTCAAGCAGGCGCTCAGTACCATCATCGCGGCGGTTGAGGATCACATCTTCGACGGCGTCGCGCAGTTCAGCCGGTAAATCATCATAAATCGCCAACTGACCGGCGTTGACGATGCCCATATCCATACCGTTGCGGATGGCGTGATACAGGAAGACGGCGTGAATGGCTTCACGTACCGGTTCGTTACCACGGAAAGAGAATGAAACATTGGAAACACCGCCGGAAATCAGCGCATGCGGCAGTTGTGCTTTGATATCGGCGCAGGCTTCGATGAAATCGACGGCGTAGTTGTTGTGTTCGTCAATGCCGGTCGCCACCGCAAAGATATTCGGGTCAAAAATGATGTCTTCCGGCGGGAAGCCGACTTTTTCAGTCAACAGCTTGTAGGCACGGCGGCAGATTTCAATTTTGCGGGCGCGGGTATCCGCCTGCCCGGTTTCATCGAATGCCATGACCACAACGGCCGCGCCGTACCGGCGTACCATACGGGCGTGGTGCAGGAAGGCTTCTTCGCCTTCTTTCATGGAAATGGAGTTAACAATCCCCTTGCCCTGAATGCATTTCAGGCCTTTTTCGATAACATCCCATTTGGAGGAATCGATCATGATCGGCACACGGGCGATATCCGGTTCACCGGCAATCAGGCTGAGGAAACGCACCATTGCCGCTTCGGCGTCGAGCATCCCTTCATCCATGTTGATATCGATGATTTGCGCGCCACTTTCTACCTGCTGACGGGCTACCGCCAGCGCTTCCGCATACTTTTCTTCTTTAATCAGTCGCTTGAAACGAGCAGAACCGGTCACATTAGTACGTTCACCGACGTTCACAAACAGCGTCTGTGGATCGATGGTCAGCGGTTCCAGCCCTGCCAGACGACAGGCAACAGGAATGGTCGGTAAAGCGCGGGGCGGTACGCCTTCCACGGCTTTCACCATCGCCGCGATATGCGCAGGCGTGGTACCACAGCAGCCACCGACAATGTTCAGAAAGCCCGAGCGTGCCCATTCGGCAATATGCTCAGCCATTTCTTTGGCTTCGAGATCGTATTCACCGAAAGCATTAGGTAAACCGGCGTTCGGGTGCGCGGTAACATAACATTCTGCAATACGAGATAACTCAGCGACATACTGACGTAACTCATCCGGCCCCAGCGCGCAGTTAAGGCCAAAGGTGAGCGGTTTAACGTGACGCAGCGAGTTATAAAAAGCTTCGGTTGTCTGGCCAGATAAGGTGCGGCCGGAAGCATCAGTAATCGTGCCGGAAACCATGACAGGCAATACGATGCCCATTGCTTCGAATTCACTTTCTACTGCGAACGTCGCGGCTTTGGCGTTGAGAGTGTCAAATACGGTTTCGATCATGATCAGATCGGCACCGCCTTCGATCAGTGCCCGGGTGGATTCGCGGTAGGCTTCAACCAGCTGATCGAAAGATACGTTACGAAATGCGGGATCGTTAACATCCGGGGAAATCGACGCCGTCCGGTTGGTCGGGCCTAAAACCCCGGCAACATAACGCGGTTTATCCGGCGTACGGGCGGTCCACGCATCGGCACATTGACGCGCCAGCCGCGCAGCTTCATAGTTAATTTCAGCCGACAGCGATTCCATATGGTAGTCAGCCATTGCAATCGTGGTGGAGTTGAAGGTGTTGGTTTCGAGGATATCTGCACCAGCAGCAAGATAACCGTTATGGATCTCGACGATCACGTCGGGTTTGGAGAGCACCAGAAGATCATTATTGCCTTTAAGATCGCTTTCCCAGTCAGCAAAACGCTCACCACGGTAATCTTCTTCTTCCAGACGATAGCTTTGGATCATGGTGCCCATGCCGCCATCCAGAACCAAAATGCGCTGTGCCAGCTGCTTATGTAGCGCCTCAACTCGATTAGTCACTTTCACCTCATCACCCATCACGCACACCCGGCAAATTGTTCATTCATGCGCCGGAAATCATGGTCAACATCCTAGCATACCTTCCTCAGCCAAAAGCCCGCACCGACGTGAGACTTTTTCAATTCGGGAAGACATCCCGCAAACGCAGTGCAACACATCGGATGAGCGTAAAGGCAGGTTGCGATCCATACTGTAAAAACGAAAACCAATTCCAAAAATGATTTTTCTTCGCCAGCTTTTGGCACATCTTACAAGGAACAGGCTCATGGCAACGTCCGTAACGGCTCCGGCCAAACGTGCTAAGAAAACCAAAGCCGCGGCTGTAACCGGCAGCGCCGCGACCGGGCAGGTACAGTCCCTGACACGTGGCCTTAAGTTGCTGGAATATATCGCTGAAGCCCAGGGCAGCGTGGCACTGACCGATCTCGCCCAGCAGGCGGGTTTACCCAATTCCACCACCCACCGCCTTCTGACCACCATGCAACAGCAGGGATTTGTCCGTCAGGTCGGCGATTTGGGCCTGTGGACCATTGGCTCACATGCTTTTATCGTAGGAAGCAGTTTCCTGCAAAGCCGGAATTTACTGGCAATGGTGCATCCGATGTTACGCCGCCTGATGGAAGAATCCGGCGAAACGGTGAATCTGGCGGTGCTGGATCACAGTGATTATCAGGCGATCATCATCGATCAGGTGCAGTGCAATGCCCTGATGAGGATGTCAGCGCCGATTGGTGGCAAATTACCGATGCATGCGTCGGGTGCCGGTAAAGCATTTCTTTCGACGTTGCCGGAAGAGCGTCTGGCAAAACTGCTGCATAAAATAGGCCTGCACAGCTATACGCCCCTGACAAAAACGTCTCCTGTGAATCTGAAGCAGGAGTTGGCGGATACCCGTAAACGCGGCTATGCCTTTGATGATGAAGAGCATGCGCTCGGACTGCGTTGTGTGGCAACCTGCATTTACGACGAACACAACGATGCCTATGCGGCGATTTCAATCTCGGGCCCGGTTTCACGAATCACCGATGACCGCGTGACGGAACTGGGTGCACTGGTGATTCATGCGGCGAAAGAAATCACGCAGGCCTACGGCGGTGGAAAACACTGAGAAAGATGCTGAAATCCCACCATTATCCGGGAGGATTTCAGCAAATTAACGCTGGCTAAAACGCCGGGAACGACGATACGCAAAAACATCTTCGACGTGCCCTTCACGGATACGCTGTTGCAAACCGCGCCAGTAACCGGCGCTAAACAAATCGTCGTGTAGCGTTTCAAAGATTTGACCAAGGCGTTTGTCGCTGCAAAGGAAATGCCGGAATTCTTCCGGGAAAACATCGCCCGGAGCAATGCTGTACCAGGGTTCGCTGGCCAGTTCATCCTCCGGGTAACGGGGTGCGGGAATATCGCGAAAATTAACTTCAGTCATGTAGCAGATTTCATCGTAGTCATAAAACACCACACGACCATGACGGGTCACGCCAAAATTCTTAAACAACATGTCGCCGGGGAAGATATTCGCCGCAGCCAGTTGTTTGATCGCATTGCCGTATTCTTCAATCACGTCATGAAGCTGCGTATCGCTGGCCTGTTCCAGATATAAATTCAGCGGCGTCATACGCCGTTCAATGTACAGATGCCGGAGCGCAATGCTGTCCCCCAGATCTTCTATCTTGGCAGGTACTTCGCGCTGTAGTTCAGCCATCAGTTCAGGGCTGATGTTATTCTTTGGCAGAACAAAGTGCTCAAATTCCTGGGTATCGGCCATCCGCCCGACGCGGTCATGCTCTTTCACCAACTGATAGCAGGCTTTGACCTGTGCCTCAGTCACTTCTTTCTGCGGCGCAAAATTATCTTTTATCACCTTGAACACGCGGTCACTGCCAGGCAGGGTAAATACCAGCATGACCATGCCTTTGACCCCCGGCGCAATAATAAAAGACTCGTCGGTTTGCGCTATAAAGTGCAAATGCTCACGGTAACATTCTGTTTTTGCGTGTTTTTGACAACCGATAGCGCTGTACAGCTCAGCCGTGGTTTTGGCCGGTAAAATCTCACGTAACCATTCAACCAGCGCACCGGGCTGCGGGGCATACACCATAAAATATGAGCGGGCAAAGCCAAAGACTATGCTGGCATCGTTGCTTTCCGTCAGACAGGCATCAACAAATAACTCATTCTGATGACTAAGATGCACCGGCAATAACAGCGGGAATATCTGTGAAGCACATCTGATTTTGCCGATTATCCACGCGGCTTTATTGCGATAAAAAATCTCGGTAGCGATCTCAATATCAGCATCCGCAAGCCACTCTGCGGGGAAGCGTTGCTTTAATGCAGTGGCAATATAATCCACATCACGGTTCGCATCCTCCCACGGTAAGCGCACCGGCAGGTCATCAAGGACTTTTACCAGCGTGGCAAAGAAATTACCCTGAACCGGGTAGAGGCGTGACAAAGGACGGGCACAATGTTGCTGACGCCGGGAGGACTGCTCACTGAAAATAAAAAGTTTGTCCGCTGTCAGATCGCGATGTTTGAAAATCCGGCAATAGACTGAATTAAAAAAGCTTTCAGCGATTTCAGCCCTCGGATAATCAGGCAGTAATCCGGAGTAACATTCCTTTATGCGGATCAGAAACGCGGCATCATAAAAACGCTGGCCGGTAATGCATTTGAGCTGGGCGACAACCAGACCGACATGGTGGTCATACAAATGGATACGTTGCTTCATCGCTGCCTGTACCGCTGACCAGTCGGCATTTTCAAAGCGCTGCTGCGCCCCCGATGTCACTTCGAGAAAGCGGCCGTACTGGGCGTCGAACCCCTGTAAAATAGTCTGCGCAATCAACAGCTCTATACGCATAGTGGCGACTCCCTGAGGAAAGAGACCCGGCTTTCACCAGGTCTGATGAGCATCAGTGTGACGTCGGAGAAAACTGCTGTTCTTCGGTAGAGCCGGTGAGTGCGGTGACCGAGGAGCGACCGCCCTGAATAATGGTGGTGACTTTGTCGAAATAGCCGGTTCCGACTTCCTGCTGATGAGAAGCAAAGGTATAGCCGCGATCTATGGCCGCAAATTCCGGCTCCTGCACTTTATCCACGTAGTGCTTCATCCCCTCGCCCTGTGCATAAGCATGGGCAAGATCGAACATGTTGAACCACATGCTGTGAATGCCCGCCAGCGTAATGAACTGATACTGGTAACCCATCGCGGCCAACTGGTCCTGGAAACTGGCGATGGTTTTATCGTCGAGATTCTTCTTCCAGTTAAACGATGGCGAACAGTTATAGGCCAGCAATTTGCCCGGGAATTTAGCGTGGATGGCCTCAGCAAAACGCTGAGCCAGTTTCAGATCAGGCGTCGATGTCTCGCACCACACTACGTCGGCATAAGGTGCGTACGCCAGACCGCGACTGATGGCCTGCTCAATACCGGCGTTCGTCCGGTAGAAACCTTCATGTGTTCTTTCGCCGGTAATAAACTGGCTGTCATACGGGTCGCAGTCCGACGTCAGTAAATCTGCCGCATCGGCATCGGTACGTGCCACCAATAACGTCGGCACACCAAGAACATCGGCGGCAAGACGCGCGGAAATCAGCTTCTGTACGGCTTCCTGTGTCGGCACCAGAACTTTGCCGCCCATATGCCCGCACTTCTTCACCGCAGCAAGCTGATCTTCAAAATGAACGGCGGCAGCACCGGCTTCAATCATGGATTTCATCAGTTCAAAGGCATTGAGTACGCCACCAAAACCGGCTTCAGCGTCCGCCACAATCGGCAGGAAATAGTCGGTATAGCCAGGCTGCCCGGGCTCAATGTTATTGGCCCACTGGATCTGATCAGCGCGACGAAAAGTGTTGTTAATCCGCGCCACAACTTCAGGCACCGAATTCACAGGATACAAAGACTGGTCGGGATACATACTGGAAGCCGTATTGGCATCCGCGGCAACTTGCCATCCCGAGAGATAAATGGCTTCGATACCCGCTTTTGCCTGTTGTAAGGCCTGGCCACCTGTCAGCGCGCCGAGGCAATTCACATACCCTTTACGCGATGCGCCGTGGAGTAAATTCCACAGGCGGGCGGCTCCGTGCTGAGCCAGCGTACACTCCGGATTGACTGAACCTCGCAGGCTGATCACTTCTGCCGCCGTGTAAGGTCGGGTGATATTTTTCCAGCGTGGTTGGCTCCACGTTTCTTCAAGCTGCTGAATTTGCTGAGTACGGTTCGTTTTCATGGCAAATACTCCGGTCTTTTTATGTGTAGGGTAAGAAGGATCAGGCCAGCAGCTGATAGCCCGGCAGGGTCAGGAAGTCGATTAACTCATCTTGTGTGGTGATTTTTTCCATCAAGGCAGCCGCCTGCGTGAAACGACCGGCGCTGAAACGTTGTTCGCCCAACTCCTGCTGAATAACCAGCATTTCTTCGTTCAGCATGCGGCGGAATAACGGCTTGGTGACGGGTTGTCCGTCATTAAGCGTTTTGCCGTGGTGGATCCATTGCCAGATGGATGTGCGGGAGATTTCAGCCGTGGCAGCATCTTCCATCAACCCGTAAATCGGGACGCAGCCGTTGCCAGAAATCCAGGCTTCAATGTATTGCACTGCGACGCGAATATTGGCGCGCATTCCCTCTTCAGTACGCTCGCCGGAACAAGGTTCGAGTAATTGCTCTGCAGTAATTTCGGCATCTTCTTCACGTAGTACATCCAGCTGGTTTGAACGGTTGACCAGCGCTTTATCGAACACTTCAAGCACGGTGTCAGCCAGCCCAGGGTGTGCAATCCAGGTACCATCATGTCCGTTATTCGCTTCCAGCTCTTTATCTGTCCGGACTTTATTCAGCACCCACTCGTTACGCTTAACGTCTTTGCTGGGAATAAAGGCTGCCATTCCGCCCATCGCAAATGCTCCACGCCGGTGACAGGTTTTAATCAGCAGCCGGGAATAAGCATTTAGAAAAGGCTGAGTCATCGTTACGGACTGACGGTCAGGTAATATACGGTCAGAATGATTCTTCAACGTTTTGATATAACTGAAGATGTAATCCCAGCGACCACAGTTCAATCCGACAATGTGATCGCGCAAGTGGTAAAGGATTTCGTCCATCTGGAAAACCGCAGGCAGGGTTTCAATCAGCACCGTGGCTTTAATCGTGCCCCGCGCCAATCCCGCATAATCCTCGGCAAAACTGAAGACCTGGCTCCACCAGTCAGCCTCATGATAAGACTGCATTTTTGGCAGATAGAAATAGGGGCCACTGCCTTTTGCCAGTAATGCGCGATAGTTATGGAAAAAGTACAAAGCGAAATCGAACAACGAACCGGGAATAGCTTCACCCTGCCAGTTCACATGCTTTTCAGGTAAATGCAGGCCACGTACACGACAAATCAGAACGGCAGGATCAGGTTTGAGCTGATAAATTTTCCCGGATTCATTGGTGTAGCTGATACTCCCGTTCACCGCATCGCGTAAGTTAATCTGCCCTTCTATAACTTTCTGCCAGTCCGGTGCCAGAGAGTCCTCAAAATCCGCCATAAAGACTTTTACATTGGCGTTCAGCGCATTGATCACCATCTTGCGTTCGACAGGACCAGTGATTTCTACCCGGCGATCCAGTAAATCAGCCGGAATGCCCCGTACCTTCCAATCTGAATTTTTTATGGAATGCGTTTCCGAAATAAAATCAGGCAACACCCCCTGATCTATCTTCTGCTGTACGGCAATGCGATCGGCCAGTAATCGATTTCGCAGCGGGGTAAAACGGACAACCAGTTCGGATAAAAAATCCACGGCTTCTTCGGTCAGAATTTGCGCTTCGTTTTCACCAAAACGGCGCGTAAAACCAAGCTGACTGCGGGTAATTTGCTCAGACATCGTTTATCTCCTGATTTATCTGCTTAATCTGCCAGACCGCCTCACTGAACAGATGCTATTACGGTCGAAAACATACCCGAGATACGCTCATGATCCTGAGGTGGCTTTTCTCTGGTTATTTATTGCCCGATAGATTTAAGCGTAATCAGTAATTTCATAAAATCAAAAACGATTTCCATTTTATTTAAAAATTAAAAAAGTTCTGTTTTTAATCAATTAGATAGAATTAAATAAATTTTCCGTAAAATGGGAATGAATTTCGAATCTAAGAAAAATGTATGCAGAAGGAAGAAGATCAGAAAAAAGATCGCAGGGAGAAAAAGGGGAGAAAAACAGACGACCGGTAAGATCGTCTGCTGGAAGCGGAAGGGGATTTACTCGAGTGTCGGATTCATCTGGCGCAGATCAAACGGCGTGATCTGATAAACATAGTAATTCAGCCAGTTAGTGAACAGCAGATGTCCATGGCTTCGCCAGGTCGCCTTCGGTGCCAGCTCGGCGTTATCCTGCGGGAAATAGTTGTAAGGCATTTCAGGTGATAACCCCGCCGCCACATCACGCAGATACTCTCCTGCCAACGTTCCCGCATCATATTCAGGGTGCCCGGTCACAAAAGCCATCCGCTTATCTTTTGTCGCAAAGAGATAGGCGCCGGCTTCGTCGGATTCAGCAAAGATCTCCAGATCCGTGTGCTGGCGGAGCACATCAGCCGGAAAATCTGCATAACGGGAATGGGGTGCCAGGAAGCTTTCATCAAAGCCACGGGTCAGTAATGCCAGCGGTTGCAGCGTCTGATGAGGATACACACCCGAAAGCTTCGCTTCGCGGGTCATTTTAGGTAGTCCATAAAGCACATTCAGAGCAGCCTGAACCGCCCAGCAAACAAAAAGTGTGGATGTTACATGCTTTTTCGCCCAGTGGATCACGCGCTCAATTTCCGGCCAGTATGCTACATCACAAAAATCGACCAATCCTAAAGGCGCACCGGTAACGATCAGGCCATCATAGTTGTCATGCTGAATGTCTTCAAAGTCACAATAGAAATTATTCAGATGCTCTGCAGGGGTGTTTTTAGATTCACGACTGTCAATGCGCAGCAGCTGCACATCTATCTGCAGAGGAGAGTTGGAAAGCAGCCGTAAAAACTGATTTTCGGTCTCAATTTTCTTCGGCATCAGGTTGAGAACCAGCACCTTAAGAGGACGGATCTCCTGCGTTTTCGCACGTGATGACGTCATGACAAAAACGTTCTCATTGCGCAGGAAATTCACGGCTGGTAATTCATCTGGAACCCGGATCGGCATGACAACTTCCTCACTACATCCATTTATACGTTTAGACTTCTAGATAGCCGAAGATAACGGGTTTTGATTGAGATGTCGAGCCTGCAAGCGGTAAGTGAAAATGTTTCAGCTTAAGCTACTAATTTAGACGGTCTGGTTATAAAGGAGAGCAGTTCAGGGCGCAGGAGAGATAAAAACGGCGAGTTAAGTTGTGGATCCTGACGGTTTTTAGGATAGATAATGTACAGAGCATTTCAAATTCCGCATAGCAAAA